>NZ_RAVY01000241.1:0-13412 GCF_003611625.1 Corallococcus sp. CA054B | reverse complement strand
ACGGAGATGGGGATAAGAGACAGCAGGGGATTGGGGGGAAAGCGGGCAGAAGCCTAGGGGGCTGGGGAGCGGGTCGCAATGATGTGGGGCGTCCTCGGAGGGGAACGCGGCGCTGGACCCGCGAGGGGGTTAGGGTCTGCCGGTCCACGCTGTGAGAGGTGTTGCGCGATGAAGCTCTGGGCCCGCTGGTTCCGCATTCCCTTCTGGCAGCGCGTGCTGGGCGCCTTCGTGCTGGGCGCGCTCGCTGGATGGGCGCTGGGCGACCGCGCCGGCATCTGGCTCCAGCCGCTGGGCACCCTCTACGTCCAGCTGATCCGGATGATCGCCACACCGCTGGTGTTCTTCGCCGTCATCCACGCGGTGTCCGCGCTGCGCGGCCAGAAGAGCGTGGCGGCGCTGGGGGGCCGCACCTTCCTCTGGTTCGCCGTCACCGCCGCGCTGGCCGTGGGCGTGGGCCTGGGCACCGCCGCCCTCACGAAGCCGGGCGTGGGCGTGGGCACGCTCCAGGCGGCCAGCGACTTCAAGCCCCGGCAGGTGCCCGGCCCCGTGCAGGTGCTCCTGGACGTGGTGCCCACCAACCCCTTCGCCGCGCTGGCGGAGGGCAAGATGCTCCAGGTCATCTTCTTCGCGGGCCTGCTAGGCTTCGCGCTGGTGAAGCTGGGGGAGCGCACCGCGCGTCTGCGGCAGCTCGTGGGCGAGGCCAGCGAGGCGATGATCCAAGTCACCCGCTTCGTGCTGGAGCTGACGCCGCTGGGCACCTTCGGCCTCATCGCCGCGCTGGTGGGGACGTACGGCTTCGAGCGCCTCTTGCCCCTGGGCACCTTCGTCCTCACGCTGTACCTCGCGTGCGCGGTGCACGTCGTCTTCGTCTACGGCGGGCTGCTCGCGGCGCACGGGCTCAACCCGCTGCGCTTCTTCCGGGGCGCCGCGCCGGGCATGCAGGTGGCGTTCGTCAGCTCCTCCAGCTTCGCGTCCATGCCGGTGGCCCTGCGCAGCGTCACCCACAACCTGGGCGTCGACCGGGACTACGCGGCGTTCGCGGTGCCGCTGGGCGCCAGCATCAAGATGGACGGCTGCGGCGCCATCTACCCGGCCATGACGTCGCTCTTCATCGCCCAGTACTTCGGCCTGACGCTGTCCGCGCCCCAGCTCTTCATCATCCTGCTGGCGTCCGTGCTGGGCAGCTTCGGCACCGCGGGCGTGCCCGGCACGGCGGTGGTGATGACCACCGTCGTCCTCAGCGCCGCGGGGCTGCCCCTGGAGGGGCTGGGCTACCTGCTGGCCATCGACCGGGTGCTGGACATGATGCGCACCCTCACCAACGTCACCGGCCAGATGCTGGTGCCCGTCCTGGTGGCCCGCGAGGAGGGCCTGCTGGACCTGGCCGTCTACAACCGCGCGTCCAGCAACGTGGGGCTGGAGCAGGAACCCCAGCCCCCGTCGCCGGCCGCCTGAGCGCTACTTGCAGGCCTTCACCGGCATGGCGTCGATCCAATCCGCGATGAGCTGCGAGCCCTCCGCGTGGTGAAGCGTGCGGCCGATCTGCGGCATCATCTTGCCGGACTGCTCCGTGTGCAGCCGGTACCAGAGGATGGACTCGTCGTGCTTGCCCGGGACGATGTCGAAATCGCCGCCCACGCCGCTGCCCGCCGAGCCCGGGCGCTTGCACTCGCCCAGGTTGAACACGTTCGTGTTGTCGAAGTTGAGGAACAGCTGGCTGGTGATGCCCGCCGTTCCCTTCGGGTTGTGGCAATGCGCGCAGTTGATGTCCAGGTACGTGCGCGCCCGCGTGTCCAGGTTCGCCGCCTGCGGGTCGAACGCGTCCGGCGCCTTCGGCAGCTCCGCCTGGGCGGGCAGCCCATCCAGCTTGCCCAGTGACGCCAGGTACTCCAGCTGGTCGCGCTCCACGCCGCCGTAGGTGTTCGTGTGGTGCAGGTAGCGCGCCTTCACCCCGATGGGATGCATCACCTGATCGCCCTTCGCGTCCACCAGGTGGTGGCACTGCTGGCACTGGTTCCTGGCAGGCACCGAATACCGGAACGACCGGGTCTCCCCCTCCAGGTCGATGAACGTCACGTCGCGCACGCGGCCACCGGGGATCATCGTGGCCTCCGTCTGCTCCGCGTCCCAGACGTACGGCCACGCCTCCCAGCCGGAGGGCTGGCGCACCAGGACGCGCGTCTCGATGTAGCGCACGTCCTGGTCCGGCTTCCGCAGGTCCGCCGGGAAGGCGAACGTCTTCGTGATGAGCGTCCCCACCGGCAGGTCCAGCGCGTCCAGGGGCTGGTAGTGCGCCGTCTTGCCGGGGGGGATGTAGAGGGTGCGTGACTTGACCGAGTAGTCGGAGAACAGCGGCGTGGACAGGGTGTAGGGCACGTTGCCCTCCACCGGGACGAGCCCCCCGTCCGCCGGGCTTCCGGTGAACAGCCCGAAGCCCGACAGCGTGTTGGGGATGTCCAGCGGAGGCCCCGCGTCCACGGGGCCGGCGTCCGGAACGCCCGCATCCAGCGTTCCGGCATCCGTGCCCGCGTCCGGAACCCCCGAGTCCTCCGTTCCGGCATCCGGCACGGAGGTCCCCGAGTCGACTGTGGGCCCGGGGCCTTCCGGGTCGGAGGAACCGCAGGCCGCCAGCGACAGCGCCAGCAGCACCACGGAGAGACGGGGGCTCACGAACGACGTCCACATGGGTGTCACGCTCCCTGACCGCGGTTACTGGATGAAGTCGCCAATCGTCAGCGCGGGGCTGAAGCCCGAGCAGGCGAACTCCTTCTGCGTGGCCGGATAGTGCTTCGTCAGGCCCCACCCGCCCGCGAAGTCACCCTTGGCCACGAGCGAGCCCGCCGCCACCAGGTCCAGGTTCGCGATGGCGTTGACGGTGCCCGAGGGCAGCGTGTTGTCGGCGAAGCAGATGTTGATGGGGTTCACCTCCGTGCGGGGATGACCGAAGGGGTCCACGCCGTCCCACACCAGGTGCTCCACGCCCTTCGCGCCCTGCGTCTCGCCGTAGGTGTAGAGCGCCGCCAGGGCCGCGCCCAGGGGCCGCAGCTGCGGGCTCAGGTTGCCGTTGTCCACGTTGTCGCCGCTGCCACCCTGGAAGGTGTTGCCGTGGATGTAGACGTCCGCGCTCGCGAAGTTGAAGCCGCCCGCCTCCCACAGCTTGTCGTTCGGCTCGATGGTGAGGCCGCTCAGCACCGCCACGTCCACCGTGTTGTTGTTGCCCCAGATGTTGCCCGTCAGCTCCACGCGGCGCGACGCCAGCATGAACGTGCCCGTGCCCGCCGGCACCTGCGACACCGTGCTGCTGCTGTTCGCGACGGACGCGAAGTTGTGCCGGTTGTTGCCGGTGATGGTGTTGTTCTTCACCCGGATGTCGGTGCCCATGATGGGGTTGCCCGGCAGGTCGAACACCACCAGGCCCGTGGTGTTGTCCTGGGCCGTGTTGCCCAGCACGTAGGCGTACTTCGTGTTTTCAATCTCGATGCCCGCCACGTTCTGCTTCGCCACGCTGTTGCGCACGACGGCGTATTCCGTCTGGCCCACGTAGATGCCCGCGTCCGCGGCGTTGTACGCCTCGCAGTCCTCGATGAGGACGTACTTGGACTTCACCGGGTACAGGCCGTACTTACCGTTGCTCTCCTTGTCGGCCTCCGCCCACTCCGTGCGCACGCGGCGCATCACGACGTCGGTGGAGGACTCCACGCGGATGGCGTCCTTCTTGGCGTTCCACACCGCCAGGTCGCTCACCGTGAAGCGATTGCCCACCACGTCCAGGCCGTTGGAGTTCGCCGCGGCGCCGGTGAACACCAGCACCGTGCTGCTCGCCCCGCCCGTGCCCTCGCCCTTGGTGCCCTTGCCCGCGCCCACCAGCGTGATGCCGTTCTGGCGGATGGTGATGGCGTTGTCGAAGGTGTACGTGCCCGCCGCCAGCTGGACGGTGGTGCACTCGGCCATGTCATTCACCTGGTCCTGAAGCGCCTCCTCCTGGCCCGGCGCGAAGTTCAGCGTCGTCTGGGTCTTGCCCTCGCAGGAGAAGCTCCCCGCGCTGCCGCCGTCCCAGGGGATGCCCGTGTCCACGCTTCCCGCGTCGCTGCCCGCGTCCGTGTCCGTGCCCGCGTCCGTTTTTGTACCCGCGTCCACTTTCACGCCCGAGTCCGGCGTGGTGTCCTCATCATCCGAGCAGGCGGTCAGCGAGAGGGCCCCCACCAGGGCCAGAACGGTCGCGCGCGAAGCGCGGGTCCACTGCAAACGGGGCATGTCGTTCCTCCGCGAAGCCGCTCCGCATGGGCCACGGGGAAGCGCCCGCGGCCCGCGAAGCAGCGGGAAGGCGGCATGCTCGGAGCAAAGACACACTGACGACAAGCACAAGTTTCACGTTTGTGTTTTGACGCAGCGCCCCTTCAGCCACGCTCAAAAAAGCACGCGCACGCGGTAAGCCTATCGTCCGCAATGTGTCCGGAAGACGAATGACGCACGGCCCCATGACAGGCGCCCGGACAGGCCCGTGGGCGAGGGCGCCGCGCTCCCCGAAGCCGACCCGGGCGGTCATCTTGAGAAGGAGGTCGCGGCGCGGTTCCCCTCTCCCGCGACGGAAAGAACGAGGACGCCCATGCGCACTGGCCCCCTGGTGACCCTGGTGGTGGCGCTCGCGGCAGGTCCGGTCCTGGCGCAGCAGGACGAAGCGTTGACGGGCCCGGAAGACAATGACTCGCAGAACCTGGACGACCAACAATCACTGACAAGCGATTCCGGCGCCAACACCTTCTGGGACAATTACTATTATCAGCCGCCCGCCGGGGCGTACCAACTCCAGCAACCCCTCGCCGGCACGTATCAGCTCGAACAGCCGATGGCCGGTTCGTACCAGCTCGAGCAGCCGCTCGTCGGCAGCTACCAGATCCAGCAGCCGCTCATCGGCAGCTACCAACTCCAACAGCCGCTCAACGGGAGCTACCAGCTCCAGCAGCCGCTGAATGGGACGTACCAGCTCCAGCAGCCGCTCATGGGGACGCAGCAGCAGCCGCTGCGCCGCCGTTGAGCGCGTCACCTACCGCCGGGCGTTGAAGGTGTCGCACGCCTCCAGCGTCCCCTGCTCCAGGCCGCGCTTGAACCAGGTCATGCGCTGCTCGGCGGAGCCATGGGTGAAGGACTCCGGGACGACGTAGCCCCGGGCGCGCTTCTGGAGGGTGTCGTCGCCCACGGCGCTGGCGGCGCCCAGGCCCTCCTCCACGTCGCCCTGCTCCAGGAGGTTGCGCTCCCGCTGCGCGTGGTGGGCCCAGATGCCGGCGAAGCAGTCCGCCTGGAGCTCGGTCAGCACGGAGAGCTGGTTGGCCTGCTCCTCGCTCACGCGGTTGCGCAGGGACTGCACCTTGCGGGAGACGCCCAGCAGGTTCTGCACGTGGTGCCCCACCTCGTGCGCGATGACGTACGCGCGGCCGAAGTCACCCGGCGCGCCGAAGCGGCTCTCCAGCTCGTCGAAGAAGCTCAGGTCCAGGTACACCTTCTGGTCGCCCGGACAATAGAAGGGCCCCACCGCGCTCTCCTGCATGCCGCACGCGGACTGCACCGCGTCCGAGAAGAGCACCATGCGCGGCTGCACGTAGCGCACGCCCTGGGGCTCCAGCAGGCCGGGCCAGGTGTCCTCGGTGTCCGCGAGCACCACGGAGGCGAAGTCCTTCAGCTCCTCCTGCCGCGGATCCACGTTCCCGGAGCCGCCCGTGCCCGGCTGCGAATACGGGGAGGTGCGCGTGCCAATCTGCACGTCGGACGGGTCGCCGCCCAGCAGCATCACCAGCAGGGCCACCACCAATGACGCGGCGCCGCCGCCCACCGCGAGCGGACGTCCGAAGCCACTGCCCCGCCGGTCCTCGATGTTCGAGCTGCGACGTCCGCCTTCCCACCTCATCCCGTGCCCCCTGTTTCGCGAAGACGATCCGAGGACCAAGGTAGGCAGCGGGCCCTCCGTCAGCGACGGTGCGGACCTGGGACAGACGGATGTCAGGAGGTCCGCAGGGCAGGCGGGCGGACGGGCCTCCGCCGCGCCTACCTGCCGCCTACTTCTCGGGAGAGAAGCCCACCGCGCCGGAGGCCACGCGCGCGGCCGTACCCAGGCGCTCCAGCAGCGCGGGACCGAAGTACTGGCGCCGGGACTCGCCCTGTCCCTCGCGCACCCGCTCCGGCGTGTCCAGGTAGCCCACGTAGCCGTTGGCGAGCCCCAGCACGTGCGTGGCCCCGGTGAGGTCCGCCAGCACGCGGCCCGCGCCCACGGTGGGCTCGCCGGGGATGGACAAGAGCTCCAGGGGCCCCAGCGCCAGCGCGTCCACCTCCGCCTCGCGCGGTGACGAACCGCACAGGAAGTTGTCCCCCGCCGCGCGGGTGAAGGCGGGCACCAGCCGCGACGAGTCCGGCCGGGGCAGCGCCGTCTGGACGCGCGCGAACGCCAGCCGCACCGGCTCCGTCACGGACGCCGGGGTCGCCCCGTCCGCCAGCGCCGACAGCTTGCGCGCGAAGCCCAGGGCGCGCTCGGGGCCCTGGCCCTCGCTGAAGGCCACGGACGCGTTGCCTTCGCTGCCCTGCACGAACAGCGTGACGCCACTGCCCGCCTCCTCGCGCAGCGCGCTCAGCCGGCCCGGGAAGTCCGGATCCACCAGCGCCCGCTGCCGGGGAATGAGCGTGGCGTGCCCGGCGAACACCAGCACCTCCGCCACGGGCCCCTCCGCTCCGCGCAACACCGCCCGCGTGAGCTGGCCGTCCGGCACATCCCCACCGGAGCGGGAATAGACGAGCCCCGCGTCCGCCGCGCCGCCCACCTCCAATGTCACGTCCTTCATGGAGGCCGCGGCCAGCTCCAGCGCCTCGCTCGCGCCCTCCACCACCGCGTTCACGGACGCCTCCCGGTAGCGCCCCGTGCCGGAGAGCTGGGCCGCCCACCGCGCGTCGTAGCCTCCAAACGAGGAGTGGGTGTGCGTGGCCACCACCAGCACCTCCTTCACCCCGGCCTTCGCGACGCGCTCGCGCACCCTGGCCGTGATCTCCGGCGTCACCAGGAGCAGCTCCAGCGACACCACGCCCACGCGCGCGCCACCGGCCTCCAGCACCAGGGCCCTCGCATGGAGGGGGAGCTCGGCCTGGCTCGCCTCGGGCCGGGGTGGGACGTAGCCCGCCACCACCACCGGATAGGGCGGGGAGAGGGCCACCTTCGCCGCGCCCGCGCGCAGGGGGCCTTCGCCACGCACCTGTGACAGCACCTCGGGCGTGCGCTCCTCCCACCTCCCACACCAGTTCCAGGAGGCGAGCGCGTAGGCCGCCCCGGCCGTTAGCAAGGCGAAGGGAAGCAAGGGGCGGAGGAAGGAGCGCCGGGAAGAGGACATGCCGGAGGGCAGCGTAACTCCTCGGCGCGTCCAGAGGCTCCTACCTTTCAGGCAACGGCACCTTGCCTGGCCTACAAGGGCCGACGTCGGCTGATGGTGGAATACCCACCTCCAAGGCGTGCGTTCCTGTTCCGCTTCGCGGTCGAAAGGGGTAAGGCAGCGCGCCATGTGCGGCATCTTCGGAATCGTGGGTCACGGAGAGGCGTCCAACCTGACGTACCTGGGGTTGCACGCCCTGCAGCACCGCGGACAGGAGTCCGCCGGCATCGTCGCGTCCGACGGGAACACCCTGCGCGCGCACCGGCAGATGGGCCTGGTCGCCGACATCTTCACCGCGCCGGTGATTGAAGGGCTCCCCGGCAAGGCGGCCATCGGCCACGTGCGCTACAGCACGGCGGGTGGCAGTGGCATCAAGAACGCCCAGCCGCTGTTCGTGAACTACGCGGGCGGCCAGTTCTCCATCGCGCACAACGGCAACCTCGTGAACGCGGTGGAGCTCAAGGCGGAGCTGGAGGCGGAGGGCGCGCTGTTCCAGTCGGACGCGGACACGGAGGTGGTGATGCACCTCCTCGCCCGCTCCAAGCAGCCCACCTTCGAGGCGCGCCTCGTGGATGCGCTGCGCCGGGTGGAGGGCGCGTACAGCATCCTGCTCCTCACCGAGGACAAGCTCATCGCGGTGCGCGACCCCAACGGCTTCCGGCCGCTGGTGCTGGGCAAGATGAAGGAAGGCGCGTACGTGCTCGCCAGCGAGACGACGGCGTTGGATCTCATCGAAGCGGAGATCGTGCGCGAGCTGGAGCCCGGCGAGCTGGTCGTCATCGAGAACGGCGTGCTGCGCTCCAGCATGCCCTTCAAGCCCGCGCCCCGGCTGGGCCGCTGCATCTTCGAGCACGTCTACTTCGCCAAGCCGGACTCGGTGCTCTTCGGCAGCAGCGTGTACGAGGTGCGCAAGCGCCTGGGCATGCAGCTGGCGCGCGAGCAGCCCGCGGAGGCGGACCTGGTCATCGCGGTGCCGGACTCCGGCGTGCCCGCGGCCATCGGCTTCTCGCAGGCGAGCGGCATCCCCTACGACGTGGGCCTCATCCGCAGCCACTACGTGGGCCGCACCTTCATCGAGCCGCAGCAGTCCATCCGCCACTTCGGCGTGAAGCTGAAGCTGTCCGCCGTGCGCCAGGTGCTCAAGGGCAAGCGCGTGGTGGTGGTGGATGACTCCATCGTGCGCGGCACCACCAGCCGCAAGATCGTGAAGATGCTCAAGGCCGCGGGCGCCGTGGAGGTGCACCTGCGCATCTCGTCGCCGCCCACGCAGTGGCCCTGCTACTACGGCATCGACACGCCCAGCCGCACGGAGCTCATCGCGGCCAGCCACACCACGGAGGAGATCGCGAAGTACGTGACGGCGGACTCCCTGGGCTACCTGTCGCTGGAGGGCCTGGGCGCCGCGGTGGAGGACCCGAAGCGGAGCACCTACTGCACCGCGTGCTTCTCCGGGCAGTACCTCACCGACAAGCTGTCCCAGAGCGCGGGTGCCACCAAGCTCAGCGCCTGAGACGTCAGCCGCGCCTTCGGGCCGGCCCGGGCTCGCCCAGGCGGAGCGGCAGTTCGTCCGCTCCGTCGTCGCGGGCCTGGTGTTGTTGGGCGCGGTCGCCGTCGCGGGGCCGCTGCTCTCCTACCGCAGTGACGTCGCCGGAGCCCGTGCGGAGTTCCAGTCCCGCATGACGCGCGAGGCCCGCGTCTACGCGGAGGCGCTGGGCCTGCACCTGAAGCTGCTCCAGACGGAGCTGCTGCGCGTGTCCGAGGGCGTGGGCCCGGACGTGAAGCGCGAGCTGCCCACCGAAGACCTCCAGGACCTCACCACGCCGCGCGCGGGCCTCTTCCACGCGGGCGTGATGGTGCTGGACGCGCAGGGCAAGCTGCGCTGGAGCGACCCGCCGCTCGACGAGGCGCAGGCCCAGGACGGCTTCGCCACGCGCCCCTGGTTCCAGCAGGTGCTCGCGCGCCAGACGTCGGTGGTGGACGCCATCGCGCCGGGCGCGTCCCTCTTCGTCGTCGCGGTGCCGGTGGTGCGCGCGGGCCAGACGACCGCGGTGCTCGCGGGCCTGCTGGACACGGGGACGGCGCTGCCGGGCGGACGCCCCCTGAGCAACGACCTGGAGCTGCTCGTCCTCAACGCCTCCGGCGACCTCTTCCTGCCGAGCGCGCCGCCCTCGTGGGCCAACGTGTCGCGAGCGTCCGGGGAGCTGCGTGACTTCATCCGCGAGGGCGTCCGGCCCCCGTCGCTGGACGCGATGCCGGAGACCTTCCTCACCGCCACGCCCGTGCCCGGCACGGGGCTGCACCTGGTGCTCGCCGCGGATGAGAGCGCGCTCCTGTCCGGGCTGCGCGACCGCTTCCTCGTGCAGCTGCTGGTGCTGGCGCTGCTCCAGGTGGGCACGCTGGTGCTCTTCACCGTCCACTGGCGCCGCGTCTACGGCCTGTTCCGCGAGGTCGAATCGCGCTCCGCCCGGCAGGAGAAGATGGCCGCGCTGGGCAGCGCCGCCAGCCTCATCGCGCACGAGGTGAAGAACTCCCTCAACGGCCTCAAGGCGGCCACCGGCCTCGTCTCGCCTGAAGGAGAGGGCGGGCTCGTGGTGCGCACGCTGCACGGGCAGATTGACCGGCTGGCGCACCTGGCCACGTCGCTGCTCAACTTCGGCAAGCCGCCCGTCGTGCGCCGCGTGGACGTGAACCTGTCCCAGCTGGTGCGTGACGTGGTGGAGGGCCTGCGCTCACTGCCGGAGGCGGGCGAGGTGCGCGTGGACGTGGACGTGCCCCCGGACGCGGCGCCCCTGTCGTGCGACCCGCTGCTCCTCACCACCGCGCTGGACAACCTGGTGCGCAACGCGATGGAGGCCACGGTGGCGGCCAAGGACCTGGGCAAGGTGACCGAGCCCCACGTGCGCGTGCGCGCCCGCCTGGACGCGGACGCGGCGGTGGTCACGGTGGAGGACAACGGGGGCGGACCGCCGCCGGACGTGGAGGGACACCTCTTCGAGCCCTTCCACACCTCCAAGCCCAAGGGCATCGGCTTGGGGCTGGCCATGACGCGTCAGGCGCTGGAACATCAGGGCGGACAGCTCACCTTCGAGCGCCTCCCCGATGGCAGCCGCTTCCTCCTCCACCTTCCCCGAGTGCCCCGGCCATGAGCCTCCCCGTCCTCCTGGTGGATGACGACCGCGCCTTCTCCACCGTCGCGGCGGTGGCGCTGCAACGCGAGGGCTTCAGCCTCACGGTGGCGCACTCGCTGCACGAAGCCCGCGCGTCGCTGGCGAAGGCCACGCCCGTGCTGTTGGTGCTGGACCGCCGCCTGCCGGACGGAGATGGGCTCGCGTTCCTGCCGGAGCTGAAGGCGCACGCGCCCGGCGTGGCGGTGGTGATGGTGACGGCGCACGGGGACATCGCCAGCGCGGTGGACGCGGTGCGAGCAGGCGCGGCGGACTACCTGGCCAAGCCCGTGGAGCTGGCGGACCTGGTGCTGCGCGCGCGCCGGGCCGTGGACGCGAGCCGTTTGAGGGACCGTCTGGAGACGGCGGAGGCGGAGCTGTCCGGCCGCCGCCGGCTGGTGCCCCCCACGTCCGCCGCGATGCAGCGGGTGTTCGCGATGCTGGAGCGCATCGCCGCGTCGCCGCGAAGCCCGGTGCTGCTGCTGGGCGAGACGGGCGTGGGCAAGGAGCAGCTCGCGCGGCACCTGCATGCGCTCGCGTCGAAGGACGGGGGCGCGCCCTTCGTGCACATCAACTGCGCGGCGCTGCCCGAGCAGACGGTGGAGAGCGAGCTCTTCGGCCACGAGAAGGGCGCCTTCACGGACGCGCGCACCGCGAGGCGCGGGCTGGTGGAGGTGGCCCACGGCGGCGTGCTCTTCCTGGATGAAGTGGGCGAGCTGCCGCTGCCGCTCCAGGCGAAGCTGCTGACGTTCCTGGACTCGGGGCGCTTCCGCCGGCTGGGCGGCACCACGGAGCAGACGAGCACCGCGCGCATCGTGGCCGCCACCAACCGGGACCTGCCCAAGCAGATGTCGGGCGGCAACTTCCGCGAGGACCTCTGGTTCCGCCTGAGCGTGTTCCGCATCGACATCCCCCCGCTGCGCAAGCGGCGCGAGGACATCCTCCCGCTGGCGGAAGGAATGCTCGCGGACCTGGGCCGCGAGCTGGGCCGGCGCGACGTCAGTCTGGGAGCGAAGGCCCGCGCGAGGCTTGGCGCCTATGCGTTCCCGGGCAACGTGCGCGAGCTGCGCAACATCCTGGAGCGGGCGCTGGTGCTGGAGCCCGGACCGGAGCTGGAGCTGGAGGTGCTGGGCGGCACGCCCTCCGTGAGCGCCGCGGTGAAGGTGGAGGCGCCGGGCACCGTACCGCCGGGAGCCTTCAGCGTGACGGAGCCCGTGCCCATGGAGGACCTGGAGCAGGCCTACGTGCGCTGGGTCCTGGAGCGGCTGGGCGGCCGGCGCATGGAGGCGGCGAAGGCGCTCGGGTTGTCCTATCCGACCTTCCTCAAGCGCCTGGGCGACACCTGAAGCGATTTGCAGTGCCCTCGATGAAAGGATTTTGAAGTCGCGGGCGCTGAAAGGATTTTGAAGTCGCGCGGCGCCGCATCCGCGCGGATTTGCTGGGGCCAGACCGGGCACACGGCTTGCGATG
Organism: Corallococcus sp. CA054B; assembly: GCF_003611625.1. Taxonomy (NCBI): domain Bacteria; kingdom Pseudomonadati; phylum Myxococcota; class Myxococcia; order Myxococcales; family Myxococcaceae; genus Corallococcus; species Corallococcus sp. CA054B. The sequence continues at coordinate 1,372 of NZ_RAVY01000241.1, read as the reverse complement.
GGGCTCCTCCGGATTCTCACCGGAGCCTGCCGCTTGCGCCGTTTCCTCCCCGCTCTCATCACCCTGCTCGGTCTCACCGCCGGTGCCGAGCAGCGCCCCACGTCCTCCGCCACGCTGCTGCTCTCCACCCTGCCGGATGACGACGGTCTGGCGGAGCTGCTCTGGGAGCACTCCGCGGACTTCGCGGACGACCGCGCCCGCCTCGCGGCGTCGCGAGCGGATCACCAGCGCACGCACCTGCTGCCCAATCCGGAGCTGGACGTGTCGATGAACACCATCCCCATCGGCGCCACGAACCCGCCGGGCCTGCGCCGCCTGGACGACGTGCCCAACTACGTCGTGGGCGTGTCGGAGCTGGTGGAGCTGGGCAAGCGGGGCCCGCGTCAGGACGCCGCGAAGGCGGCGCTGTCCGCCACCACGCTGGACGTGCACGCCGCGCTGAGGGCCCGCACGTACGACGTGCTGGAGCGGGCGGCGGAGGTGGCCACCACGGAGGTGCGCATCGCGGAGCTGACGAAGCTCACCGAGGACGCGCTGAAGCTCACGGACCTGCAACGCGCCCGGCAGCGGCACGGCGACGCCGCGGGCCTGGACGTGGACCGCTCCACGCTGGAGGCGCAGTCGTTGGAGACGTCGCTGGGAGAGGAGCGCGTGAAGCTCACGGACGCGCTGCTCGCCTGCGCGCAGCTCGCGGGCATCCCGTGTGAGCCCTTTGGAAGCCACGAGCGGGCGATGTCCTTCCTCCAGGCGAGGCTCGACCGGGCGCCCTCCCCCGTCGCCATCGAATCCCGGCCGGACCTGCGGGCCCTGAGCGCGCAGGAGGACTCCGCGCGGTCCTCGCTGACGCTGGCGAAGCGCCGCTGGATTCCGGATCCGACGGTGCGAGCCGGCTACACGCGAGACCAGTTCATGATCTCCGGCAACCAGAAGAACTCCCTCTTCGTGGGCCTGTCGATTCCGCTCCCTCTCTTCGACCACGGACAGGCGGACGCGCACGCCGCCAGCGCGAGCGCCCAAGCCGCGAGGGCCGCGCGAGAGCTGCTCACGGCCCAGGCCTCGCGGGAGACGGACACGCTGAATCAGCAGCTGCGCGCCGTGCAGGAGCGCCGCCAGAAGCTCCAAACCCAGACGCTGCCGCTGGCCGAAGGCGTGGTGCAGCGCCTGGACGCGGCGGTGAAGGCAGGAGGCGCGGCGTTGCAGGACCTGCTCCTCGCGCGCCGGACCTACGGAGAGCTGGTGTTGCACGCGGCCGACCTGGATCAGACCGCCTACCGCCTGACCATCGCCATCGCCCGGGCCAGCGCCGCCGGTCCCCGCGCACCGGACACGCTGATCACCCCCCGCTCCTGAGCTTCCCCAACCCCTTCCAGAA
>NZ_RAVY01000240.1:0-13475 GCF_003611625.1 Corallococcus sp. CA054B | reverse complement strand
CCCCGGGGAGGCCCGGCCCCAGCGTCAGCCCTTGGGCACCGCCACCATGTCGAAGTCCGGAATGCGTTCACGCATGAACTCGCGCATCCGGTTGATGAGGGCCGCCTCAATCTGCCGGGCGCGCTCGCGGCTGACGCCGTACTTGTCGCCGATGTCCTGGAGCGTGAGCGGCTCGTCCGCGGTGAGGCGGTGCTCGAAGATGTAGCGCTCCTTGCCCTCCAGCGTCTGGGCGAAGGCGGCCAGGTTCTCCCGGAAGAGGGCCTTGAGCTGCTCGCCGCCCAGGCGCTCGTCGGCGGGCACCGCGCTGGACGGCAGGTAGCGGTCCGCCCGGGTGGAGCCCGAGTCCCCGTCGTTGCCCAGCGGCGCGTCGATGGACACCTCGTCGTGCCCCAGCCGCTGGTCCATCTCCACCACGTCCTGCTCGGAGACGTTGAGCCGCTCCGCCAGGAGGCGCGGGCTGGCCTCGAAGCCCTGGGAAATGAGCTTCTCCTGCTCCTGGCGCAGCTTGAAGAAGAGCTTCCGCTGGGCCTCGGTGGTCCCCAGCTTCACCATCTTCCAGTTGTCCATGATGTAGCGAAGGATGTACGCGCGGATCCACCAGGCGGCGTAGGAGCTGAGCTTCACGCCCCGGTCCGGGTCGTACTTCTTCACGGCCTGCATCAGCCCGATGTTGCCCTCCTGCACCAGGTCCAGCAGGGACAGGGGGTTGCGGTGGTACTCGTGGGCCAGCTTCACCACGAGTCTCAGGTTGGAGGCCACCAGGCGGTAGGCCGCCCGCACGTTCCCCGTGGACTGGTACTCCTTGGCCAGCCGGTGCTCCTCCTCCCGGGTGAGCAGGGGGTGCTTCGTCACCTCGGCCATGTAGGCCTGGAGCGGGTCCCGGTTGGTGAGGGCGCTGCTGCTCTCCGCGCGCACCAGGGCCGCGGGCCGGGCCGGAGCGGGGGACTCCTCGATTTCCGCCTCGGCTTCGTTCAATTCCGCCAGGTCCGGCTCCAGGGCGTCCGGGTCCTGGGCGGAGTCCTCGACCTCCTCGTCCAGAGCTTCCGGGGCTTCCGGAGCCTTCTCCCGGGCGGTCCCCGGTCGGGGGGAGGCCGCGGGGCGCTTCGCGCGGGGCCGGGGGGCGGCCGGACCATTGGTTCTCTTCCTCCCATTCGCCATGCGCGCTCCATACCCCAAAGTGCCGCGATTGTTGCCAGAGGGTAATGCAGGGGCTATGCCCATGCCCGATGAGCGACATCCAAGAGCCCACGCCGGGAGCCCCGGCACCTGACGAAGCCTCGACGCGTCCCGCCGAATACATCGCGGACGTCAGCTTCGACGAAATGAACCTCTCCGAGCCCCTCCGCCGTGCACTGGCGGAGCGCGGCTACACCAGTCCCACCCCCGTCCAGGCCAAGGCCTTCGGCCCCGCGATGGCGGGCAAGGACCTCATCGTCCGCAGCAAGACGGGCACGGGCAAGACGGCCGCCTTCGGCCTGCCCCTGCTGGAGAAGATCCCCGCGGACGAGAAGCGCGTGCGCGCCCTCATCCTCTGCCCCACGCGCGAACTGGCGCTCCAGGTGGCGGAGGAGCTCACCACGCTGGCCAAGTACAAGGGCGTGAAGGTGGCGGCCATCTACGGCGGCGCCTCCATGAAGCAGCAGGAGGACGCGCTGGAAGAGGGCACGCCCATCATCGTGGGCACCCCGGGCCGCGTCTTCGACCACATCAACCGCGGCAACCTCAAGCTGGACGGCTGCGACCACGCCGTGCTGGACGAAGCCGACGAGATGCTGAACCAGGGCTTCTACGAGGAGGTGACGCGCATCCTCGACCGCCTTCCGAAGACGCGCCAGGTGCTGCTCTTCAGCGCCACCGTCCCCACGGACATCCAGAACCTCATCGCGCGCTACACGACGAACGCGGAGACGCTGCTGTTGTCCGGCGACGTCTTCACGGTGGAGCACATCCACCACATCCGCTACGACGTGTCGGACCAGTTCCCCAAGCCGCGCAACCTCATCTACATCCTGGAGAAGGAAGAGCCCTCCAACGCCATCATCTTCTGCAACACGCGGGATGACACGGCGCTGGTGACCGCGGTGCTCAACCGCAACGGCTTCGACGCGGAATTGCTCAACGGAGACCTGCCGCAGAAGGAGCGCGAGCGGGTGATGGGCAAGGTGAAGCGCGGCGAGGTGGCCTTCATGGTCGCCACGGACATCGCGGCGCGCGGCATCGACATCTCCGGGCTGGAGTACGTCATCAACTACTCCCTGCCGGAGGACCCCGCCGTCTACCTGCACCGCGTGGGCCGCACGGGCCGCATCGGAAACAAGGGCACGGCCATCAACCTCTTCTCCGGGCGTGAGCTGGCGACGTTCACCGTGCTGGAGAAGAAGTTCGGCATCAAGTTCGAGATGCGCGAGATGCCCGCGCCCGAAGAGGCGATGCACCTGTGGACCGAGCGCCACTTGCGTGAGCTGCGCGAGGGCATGGGCTCCAGCATCTTCGAGGGCTTCCTGCCCCTGGCCTCGCAGCTCAAGCAGCGCCCGGACGCGGACGACCTCATCGCCTTCCTCATCAAGTACTACTTCAGCCGCCTGCGCATGGAGAAGGCCCAGGCCGCCGGTGAGACGGAGAAGCGCGAGCCGGCGCCGGAGCGCAAGCCCATGGAGCGCCGGGGCAAGGACCGCGAGCGCGACCGCGAGCGTCCCCGCCGCGAGGACCGGGGCGAGCGCGCCGAGCGTCCCCGCCGCGACGAGCACCCGGACCGCGAGCGCCGCCCGCGCCGCGACGAGCCGCGCCGTGAGGACCGCGGTGAGCGCCGGGGTGCCGGTTCCGCCGCGCTGGAGGCGGGCCCGGGCGAGACGAAGCTCTGGGTGAACCTGGGCACCGCGGACGGCCTGGGGCCGGGCAGCATCGCCACGGCCATGGAGGACGCGGGCGCGCCGGTGGGCAAGCTGGTGCGCGCGGAGCTGCGCCCCACGTTCGCGTACGTCTTCGTGGCGGAGGAGGACTCCGCGGGCTTCGAGGCGCTCAACGGCAAGCAGCACGGCGGCAAGACGCTGCGCGTGGAGAAGAGCAAGCCGCGCAGCGAGCGCGACACGACCAGCACCCGCCCGCCTCCGTCCCCGGACGCGGGCCCCGGCGAGGTGAAGCTCTGGGTGAACCTGGGCTCGGATGACGGCATGGACGAGGCGAAGCTGCCCGCCACGCTGGAGTCCCTGGGCGCTCCCGCGGGCAAGGTCATCAAGGCCCTCACCCGCCCCACCTACGGCTACGTCTACGTGCCGGAAGGTGACGCCGAGGGCTTCGAGTCGCTCAACGGCAAGGCGCACAACGACAAGCCGCTGAAGCTGGAGCGGCACCGTCCGCGCGGCCAGCGTGAAGAGCGCCGCCCCCGTCATGAGGCCCTGCCGGACATCCCCGGCCAGGCGCGCCTGTGGGTGGGATTGGGCCGTCAGGAGGGCCTGGACGAGGCGGGCGTCACCGCCGCGCTGGAGGCCGCGGGCGCTCCGGCGGGCAAGGTGCTGCGCACCGACCTGCGCCCCACGTACGCGTACGTCTTCGTGGCGGAGGAGGACGTGGCGGGCTTCGAGGCCACCCACGGCAAGCCCCACGGCGAGGGCAAGACGCTCAAGGTGGAGCGCGCCAAGCGCAAGTAGCGCTTCCGTGCCTCCGGTGTCTCAGGACTCCGGAGGCGCCTTCTTCCTGCGGGCCCGGTGGTAGTGCGCCACGCACAGCCCCCGGGCCAGCACGGGCCGGCCGCACTCCGGTGAAGCGCAGGCCGCGCTGGCCTCCTTCGCCGGAGGAGTCGAAGCGCCCGGCCCGCCGCTGAACATCGCCTCCGCCACGGCCAGCAGGCGGTCCACGTCGTCGCGCCCCAGCTTCTTCAGCCGCACCCACTCCACCAGCCGATGAGCCCCCGCGTCCTCCGCGTCCTCCAGCCGGAACAGCTCCCCCAGCGGCAGCTCCAGCGCGGCCGCGACCTGGAGGAGCGTGTCGTAGCTGGGGTTGCGCTCGCCGCGCTCCAGCAGGGACACGAAGCTCACGGAGATGTCGCACCGGGCGGCGAAGTCCTCCTGCGTGAGGCCCCGGCGCTCTCGCAGCGTGCGGATCCGCCGCGCCAGTCCCTGCAGGGACGAACCGGCGTCGCTGTCGTCCGGGGAGTGGGGGCGCATGGACACACCCATCGTAGCGCACCGCTTCTGTTAAGGTTTTCCGTCTGTCCCCAGGAGTGAAGCCCACCATGAACGCCGTCGACGGCACCAACTACTACTTCCGCAAGGCCGCGCGGGTGATGGACGTGGGCACGCCCATCGAGACGCTCCTGGCCACGCCCCTGCGCGAGGTGAAGGTGCAGGTGTCCATCGAGATGGACTCCGGCGAGATCCGCACGTTCCTGGGCTACCGCATCCAGCACGACAACAGCCGCGGCCCCATGAAGGGCGGCCTGCGCTACCACCCCGCCCTGGACCAGGACGAGTGCGTGTCGCTCGCGTCGCTGATGACGTGGAAGACGGCCGTGGTGAACGTGCCCTACGGCGGCGCCAAGGGCGGCGTGGCGTGCGACCCCGCGCAGATGAGCCTCAAGGAAGTGGAGCGGCTCACGCGCAAGTTCGTGGATCAGATTCAGGACGTCATCGGGCCCACGCGGGACATCCCCGCGCCGGACGTCAACACCAACCCCCAGGTGATGGCCTGGGTGATGGACCAGTACTCGCGCTACCACGGGCATTCTCCCGCCGTGGTGACGGGCAAGCCCCTGGAGCTGTACGGCTCCAAGGGCCGCGAGGCCGCCACCGGGCGCGGCCTGCTCTACGTGTGCCGTGAAATCCTGAGGGATTTGGGCATGCCGGTGAAGGGCACGCGCTTCGCCATCCAGGGCTTCGGCAACGTGGGCAGCCACATCGCGCAGCTCATCTGGGGCGACGGCGGCGTGGTGGTGGCCGCGTCCGACGTGCTGGGCGGCATGTACAACCCCATGGGCCTGGACGTGCCGTCCCTCTTCGAGCACGTGAAGCGCACCGGCACCGTGACGGGCTTCAGCGGCGGCACGCCGTGCTCCAACGAGGACGTGCTCGCGGCGGACTGCGAGGTGCTCATCCCCGCCGCCCTGGGCCACGTGCTCACCCGCGACAACGCCAACAGCGTGCGCGCGCGCCTGGTGGTGGAGGGCGCCAACGGCCCCACCCAGCCGGAGGCGGACGACATCCTGGAGAAGCGCGGCATCTTCGTGGTGCCAGACATCCTGGCCAGCGCGGGCGGCGTGACGGTGAGCTACCTGGAGTGGGTGCAGAACCTCCAGCACGTCTCCTGGGAGGAGGACCGCGTCAACGCGGAGCTGGAGAAGACGATGAAGGAGGCCTACGACCGGGTGGCGCAGATTGCACGGTCTCGTAAGGTTTCCATGCGGACGGCAGCCTACATCCTGGCCATCGGCCGGGTGGGCAAGGCCACGGTGCTGCGCGGCATCTGACGCACCCCGCCGCGCACGCGGGCAGGCAGGCGTGGGGCTCCGGGCCGCTTCCGTGCGGGGCCCGCTTCCGCTACACGGCCGCCCATGATGGTCACCCTGCAGGACATCCAGGCGGCGCGCGAGCGGATCCGCCCCGCGCTGCGCCCCACGCCGTGCCCCGCGTCGGACTACTTCACGGAGAAGACCGACTGCGCGGTGGTGTACTTCAAGCTGGAGAACCTCCAGCGCACCGGCGCCTTCAAGGAGCGCGGCGCGCTCAACAAGCTGCTGACGCTGACGGAAGAGGAGAAGCGCCGCGGCGTCATCGCGGCCTCCGCCGGCAACCACGCGCAGGGCGTGGCGTACCACGCGCGCCGGCTGGGCATCCGCGCCACCATCGTGATGCCGGAGCGCACGCCGCTGATCAAGGTCACGCGCACGCGGGATGACTACGGCGCGCGCGTGGTGCTCAAGGGCGCCAACTACGACGAGGCCTACGCGGAGGCCCTGCGCATCCAGGCCGCGGAGGACCTGGTGTTCGTGCACCCCTTCAACGACCCGCACGTCATCGCGGGCCAGGGCACGCTCGCGCTGGAGCTCTTGGAGCAGTGCCCGGACCTGGAGCTGGTGGTGGTGCCGGTGGGCGGCGGCGGGCTCATCTCCGGCGTGGCCGTGGCCCTGAAGGAGACGAACCCGCGCATCCAGGTGGTGGGCGTGCAGGCCTCCACCATCGCCAGCATGAAGGCGTCACTGGATGCCGGGAAGCGCACGGAGCTCGCCAACGCGGGCACCACCATCGCGGACGGCATCGCGGTGAAGGTGCCGGGCGAGCTCACCTTCGAGCACGTGCGCAAGTACGTGGACGCGATGGTGACGGTGGACGAAGAGGAGATCGCCGCCGCCATCCTGATGATGCTGGAGCAGGAGAAGTCGGTGGCGGAGGGCGCGGGCGCGGCGGGGCTGGCGGCGCTCGTCAACGGCCGGATTCCGCAGGCGAAGGGCAAGCGCGTCGCCATCATCGTGGGCGGCGGCAACATCGACATGAACGTCATCAGCCGCATCATCGAGCGCGGCCTCGTGAAGGCGGGCCGCCTGGTGCAGCTGGAGGTGCGGCTGCCGGACCGGCCCGGCGTGCTCGCGCGGCTCACCACGCAGATCGCCGAGATGCGCGCCAACGTGGTGGACCTGCACCACGACCGCGCCTTCTCCAAGGCGGGCCTGGGCGAGGCCACGGTGGAGGTGATGCTGGAGACCACCGGGCACGCGCACATCCAGGAGCTGATGGCCGCGCTGGAGGCCCAGGGCTGGCAGGTCGCCCGGACGTAGGACGGGGAGGCTTGCGCGGGCGCTCGGGGCTTCGGCGATACTCCGGAAACCCATGAACACGCCCCTCATCGCCCTGCTGCTCCTCGCCGCCGCTCCTCCCGCGCAGAAGGCGAAGGAGCTGGCCGCCCACAAGGAGTGGGAGGAGCTGTACCTCGCGTTCGCCGCCGCGGATCCGGGCTCGTACCCGGAGGCGCAGCGGCCCGCCGTGGCGGCGCCGCTGCTCAAGGGCTGCGAGGCGCTGCTCGCGGAGGACGCGGTGATGGCGTACTCGCTGGGCGAGCGCGCCGTGGCCTTCCAGGAGACGGCGGGCGGCCTGCGCTGCCTCGCGCGGTCCGCGCTGAAGACGGATCAGCGGGCCGCCGCGGAGGAGGCGCTGAAGAAGGGCCTGGCCACCTTCCCCAAGGACGGCGCGTTCGCGCTGGAGCTGGGGAAGTTGCAGTTGCAGGACAAGGACTCGGCGGGGGCGCTGGCCACGCTGCAGCAGGTGCCCGCGAAGTCGAAGGAGGCCGCGGAGGCGAAGAAGCTGATGCAGCAGGCGCGCGCGCAGGTGTCGGAGGAAGGGGCCGCGCGGCGCGAGGCGGAGCGCCTGGAGCAGCGGATGAACGGCGAGCCCGGGCCGGGGGACACGCGCCAGGCGAAGGCGACCGCGGGCGGAGAGGTCCGTCCGGCGAGCCTGAGCTACGAGTCCGGCGTGGGCAAGGACGGCATGCGCGTGCGCCAGAACAGCCGCTTCGCCATCCGCTACTTCAACAGCGACCGGGACTTCGGGCAGCGCGCGGAGTACGAGGGCAAGGTCGTGTCCGCGCTCGACGAAGCCTATGACTTCACCCAGCGGACCCTGGGCCGGGCCCGCGAGCGGCAGCTGAACGTGGTGCTCTACACCCGCGACGAGTTCGCCACGCACCTGGGCCCCTCGTACGCAGCCCGGGTGGCCGGCCTGTACCACGACAACGCCATCCGCATGAACGACGCGGCGGAGCTGACGCAGGCGACGAAGGCCACCCTGGTGCACGAGTACGTGCACGCGGCGGTGGACGAAATCTGCCCGCGCGGCGGCGGCGCCCTGCCCCGCTGGTTCAACGAGGGCCTGGCCGAGTACATCGAGTGGCGCTACCTGGGGCTGGACGGCCCCCCGCGCTACCTGCGCGACGTGATGAAGGGCCAGGCGAAGCAGGGGCGGCTGCCGAAGCTGTCGGACATGGACTCGCAGGCGCCCATCTCCATGTCCCAGCCGGAAGTCGCCTATGGAACATCCGCCATGGCGGTGCGGGAGCTGGTGCTGCTGGGAGGCCAGGAGAAGCTCCTGGACTTCATCCAGAAGGCGGGCCAGGCCGAGTCCTTCCAGGAGGCCCTGAAGGCCACCTACGAGAAGGACTTCGCCGGCCTGGACCAGGCGGTGCGTGCCGCCCTCTCGGGGAGGTAGCGGCCGGTCAGGCGTGGCGGATTGGTTTACCCCCTGGCGGGAGTCCCCTACACTCGCGACCCTCCAAGATTTTCGCTGCGGCGGTCCCCCCAAGACGCTGGCGCAGCAAGGTGACGGATGTCCGATACGCGCGCCGCGATGAGAGAGTTCCGCTTCCTGGATGAGAAGCGGAAGCTGGGAAGCCTGTCCGCTGTCGAGGAGGCTCGCTGGGTCGAGTTGCGCGGCCTTTTGGGCATCCAGGACGCGGCGGACACCGCGGCGGCGGCCCAGGCGTGGGCCCAGCCCGAGCAGCAGCCCCAGGGGTACTACGGCGAGGATGGCCAGTGGTACGCCTACCCCGCCGGCTACGACCCGAACGCCCAGGGCTACTACGGCGAAGATGGCCAGTGGTACGCCTACCCCGCCGGCTACGACCCGAACGCCCAGGGCTACTACGGCGAGGATGGCCAGTGGTACGCCTACCCCGCTGGCTACGACCCGAACGCGGCGGCGTATGATCCGAACGCCGCGGCCTATGATCCGAACGCGGCGGCGGCCTGGGCGCAGCAGGGTTACGACCCGAACGCGGCGTATGACCCAAACGCGGCGGCGGGCTACGCGGCCCCGGTGGATCCGCAGGCCTATGCCCCGCAGGCGCCCTCCGAGCCGGACAGCCTGAACCTCAGCACGGACGACATCGACATCCCCTCGCTGAGTGAACCCGCGCCGTGGATGCCGCAGGCGCCCGTGGCGACCTCGCCTGCCGCGGCGGCGGAGCCGTGGGGCACGAGCGCCGAGGAGGACTTCTCCGGGCTGTCGACGGAGACGCCGCCCCCGGTGGAGGCCGCCGCGCCGGAGCCGTCGCTGGAGGATTCGTTCGCGGACCTGTCGATGGAGGTCGAGTCGGAGGCCCAGGCCCCGGCGACGCCCGGGCTGGATCCGATGGCGGAGGCGCTGGCCTCCGCGGAGCACGCGGTCGGAGAGGCGGAGCTGCTGGAGGCCGAGCCCGTCGCCGAGGCGGTGATGGCCGAGGACCTGTCGCCCGTGGACGCGGCGTGGGACGCGGCGCCGCTGGCGGTGGAGTCCGAGGAGTCGCGGGCCAGCGCGCTCGATACCGCGCCGCTCGCGGTGGAGCCGACGGCGCCGGCGGAAGGCGCGGCCTCCGATTGGGACTGGAGCGACGTCGCGACGGCGGAGCCCGCCGCGCCGGTGGAAGCCGCCGTGCAGGAGGCCCAGGCGGTCGCCACGGAGACGGCGGAAGCGTGGGGGACGGATGCGGCCCCTGTCGCTGGAGCGCCGGAGCAAGGTGGAGAGATCGCGCTCGGCTCGGGTGACATCGCGGAGGCGTGGACCGATGGCGCCGCGGCCACGGAAGTGCCCGCGGAGGAGATCGCCCTGGACGCGGGCGACGTCGCCACGGAGTGGCAGCCGGAGACGGCCAGCGCGGGAACCTGGCAGTCCGGTGGAGCGGCCACCGGCACGACCGAGGTCGAGGCTGCGTGGCAGGCGACCGCGGAGGCGGAGGAGATCCCGCTCAGCACGAGTGACGTCGCCACGGACTGGCAGGCGGATGGCGAGACTCCGGCGGCCGAGGCGACCGCGCTCGGCACGAATGACGTCGCCACGGACTGGCAGGCGGATGGCGAGACTCCGGCGGAGGACGTCGCGGTCGCCACGGATTGGCAGACCGGCGGCGAGGCTGGGGCCGATGCGATCGCGCTCGGCACGAACGACGTCGCCACGGACTGGCAGGCCGCGGGTGAGGCTCCGTCCGCGGACGCGGTCGCGCTGAGCACGAACGACGTCGCCACGGACTGGCAGGCCGATCCGAGTGCTTCACCGGAAGGCGCGGGGGAGATCGCTCTCGGTGCCGAGGATGTCGCCACGGATTGGCAGGCCGGCGCGACGGAAGCGCCTGCCGAGGAGATCGCACTCGGCACGAGCGATGTCGCCACGGATTGGCAGGCCGACACGGCCGCATCCACCGACGCGAGCGCACTGGCCGCCGGCAATGCGGTGACGGAGTGGACGGCTGACAGCGCCGCCACCACCGAGACGCCCTCCGAGGAGATCGCGCTCGAGCCGAGCGAGGTCGCCACGGATTGGCAGTCGGGCAGCGCCACGTCGGAGCAGGCCTCCAGCGAGGAGATTGCGCTCGGCGCGAGTGATGTCGCGACGGAGTGGCAGGCCGACAACACGGCTCCGGTGCAGGCCTCCGCCGAAGAGATCACGCTCGGCACGGATGACGTCGCGACGGAGTGGCAGGCTGGCGCGGAGACGCCCGCCGAGGAGATCGCACTCGACGCGAACGATGTCGCCCACGAAGGCGCCGCGGAGGGCTCCGTTGGCGGCGCTGCTTCGGCGGTCGCGGCCGGTGTGGAGGCGCAGACCTTCGACGTGGCCGACCTGGGCGCCGAAGAGGAGCAGCAGCTCACTCCGCCGCCCTCCCCGTTCGCGAATGAGTCGGGCATTCCGTCGCTGCGGATCCGCAGCATCCCGGTCGGCCCGGACATCGAAGCCGACACGGTGGAGCTTGGCTCGGACGATGTCGAGCCCGCGGCCGAAGTGGCCCCTGCATCGGAACAGTGGGGCGAGCTGAGCGGCAGCGCCGACGACGCCGTGCCGCTGGCCACCGCCGCCGAGTCGCTCGCCGAATCGCAGTCCACCGAGTCTTCGACGTGGGACACCTCGGGTCAGGATGCGCAGGCGTGGTCCGCCGAGGGCGAGGCCTCGGACGCCACCGCCACCGTCGGCTTGCAGGACACGTCCGCCGCCATCGAGCTCCAGCCCGAGTGGGCCGCCGATGCCGTGGAGCCCGCCGCGCCCATCGAGCTCCAGCCCGAGTGGGCCGCCACCGCTGACACGGCGGAGGGAACCGGTTCGACGCAGGCATGGTCCGGAACCGCGTCGTCCGAACAGCCCACCGCGAACGTCGCGCCCGCGTGGGATGCTCCGGCCGCCGAATCCGCATGGGTCGCCTCCACGGCGGTGCCCGTCGCGGCTGCCCCGGCCGAAGAGGCTCCGCTGATCGAGGCCCGGTCCGAGTGGGCCACGCCGGAGGCCGACGCCGCGCAGCCGGCACAGACGTCCGACTGGAACACCACGGAAGAAGCCGCCCCCATCGAGGCCCAGCCGGAGTGGGCCGCCGAGGAAGCCACCGCGCCTGTCGCCGCGCAGTCGGAGTGGGCCGCCGCGGAAGAGGCGCCCATCGAAGCGCAGCCGGAATGGGCCACGGAAGAAGCCGCGCCCAGCACCGCGCAGTCCGAATGGGGCACGGCGGAGGCCGCGCCGCTCGAGGCCCAGCCGGAATGGACCGCCGCTGAAGGCACCTCCACCGTTCCCACGCAGCCGCAGTGGGAAACCGCTGAGGCCGCGCCCATCGAAGCGCAGCCTGAGTGGGCCACGACGGAAGCCACCGAGCCCGTCGTCGCCGCGCAGTCCGAGTGGACGGCCGAAGAGGCCGCACCGGTCGCCGCACAGCCCGAGTGGGCCACGGAAGAAGCTGCGCCGATTGAGGCTCAGCCTGAGTGGGCCACGGAAGAAGCTGCTCCGATCGAGGCGCAGCCCGAGTGGGCCACGGAAGAGACCGCGCCTGTTTCAGCGCAGTCCGAGTGGGCCGCCACGGACGCGACGCCTGCCGCCGCACAGCCGGAGTGGGCGACGACCGACAGCACCACGGAGGCCGCGCCGATCGAGGCCCAGCCTGAGTGGGCCACGGAAGAAGCCGCCGCGCCTGTCGCTGCTCAGTCCGAGTGGGCGACCACGGAAGCCGCGCCCACGGCACCGCAGTCGGAGTGGGCCACGACCGAAGAGGCAGCGCCCATTGAAGCGCAGCCCGAGTGGGCCACCGAGGAAGCCGCACCCGTCGCGACGCAGTCTGAATGGGCCACGGAAGAAGCCGCCGCGCCTGTCGCTGCTCAGCCGGAGTGGGCCGCCGGAGAGGCCGCACCTGTCTCGGCGCAGCCTGAATGGGCCACCGAGGAAGCCGCCGCGCCCGTCGCTGCACAGTCCGAATGGGCCGCCGAGGACGCGGCGCCCATCGAAGCGCAGCCCGAGTGGGCCACCGAAGAAGCCGCGACCATCGAAGCACAGCCCGAATGGGCAACCTCGGAAGCCACCGCGCCTGTGGCCGAACAGTCGGCGTGGGCCGCTGAAGAAGCCGCGCCCATCGAAGCGCAGCCGGAGTGGGCCACCGAGGAAGCCGCGCCCGTCACCGCGCAGCCGGAATGGGCCACGGAAGAAGCCGCGCCCATCGAAGCGCAGCCCGAGTGGGCCACCACGGAAGCCTCCGCGCCCGTCGCCGCGCAGCCCGAATGGGCTGCGGCCGAAGAAGCCCCCATTGAGGCGCAGCCCGAATGGGCCACCGAGGAAGCCGCCCCCGTCGCCGCACAGTCTGAGTGGGCCGCGGCTGAGGAGGCCCCGATCGAAGCGCAGCCGGAGTGGGCCGCGACGGAAGCCGCCACGCCCGTCGCCGCGCAGCCCGAGTGGGCCTCGACGGAAGCCGCCACGCCCGTCGCCGCGCAGCCTGAATGGGCCACCGAGGAAGCCGCGCCCATCGAAGCACAGCCCGAATGGGCCACCGAGGAAGCCGCGCCCGTCACCGCGCAGCCCGAATGGGCCACGGAAGAAGCCGCGCCCATCGAAGCGCAGCCGGAGTGGGCGAGCACGGAAGCATCTGAGCCTGTTGCCGCGCAGCCTGAATGGGCCGCCGCCGAAGAGGCCCCCATCGAAGCGCAGCCCGAATGGGCCACGGAAGAAGCCGCCACGCCCGTCGCGCAGCCCGAGTGGGCCGCCGCCGAAGAAGCGCCCATCGAAGCGCAGCCCGAATGGGCCGCCACGGAGGCCGTAACCCCGGGCGCGGATCAGCCGTGGGCCGCCACGGACGCTTCCGCTCAGTCGGAGTGGGCCGCCACCGAGGACTCCTCCGCGAGCTCCGCCTGGGCCCAGCCGTCCACCGACGCCCAGCAGCCCTGGGACGCCCCGGTCGAAGAAGCCGCCCCGGAGTGGAACGCCGCTCCCGCCACGCCGGAATGGGGCGCCCCTGAAGCCCCTGCCGCGCGCTCCGCCTGGGCCGCGCCCCAGGAGGCCCAGCCCGAGTGGATGGCCGACGCAGCCCCCGCTGCTCCCGCCGCCGGTTGGGAAGAGCCCGTCGCCGAGGAAGAGGTCTCCCTCACCGACATCACCGCCCCCACCCCGTCCGCCGGTTGGGAAGAGCCCGCCGTGGACGTGGACACGGAGCTCGACGCCACGCCCGCCCTCGACGTCGAGGAGGTGGACTCCGAGCCCGTGGCCGACATCGAGCTCGTC
>NZ_RAVY01000023.1:0-69256 GCF_003611625.1 Corallococcus sp. CA054B | reverse complement strand
TCGACCGCGCAGCTACTGCGCCAGGTGCGCGCTGCATTCGGACGCCTCGGCCGCCATCATGCGGCCCTGCGTGGCTTCTTTGCCCACGCAGGGCTCTCCCTTCATGGACTTACCTGAAGGGGATTAGAGCTTGATGCCGTACAGCGCGCCATACTTCGCGCGCAGGTACTGGAGGAAGTCCCGGTCCGTGAGCCCCTCGCCGGTGATGGCGCGCACGCGCTCCTCCGCGGGCAGCCGGAAGCCGTGCGAGTGCAGGTTCGCGCGCAGCCACCCCAGCAGTGACGACGTGTCGCCCCTGGCGAGGTCCGCCTCCAGCGACGGCAGCGCCCGGTTCGCGGCGGCGTACAGCGAGGCCGCGTACAGGTTGCCCAGCGAGTACGTGGGGAAGTAGCCCAGCTCGCCCCAGGCCCAGTGGATGTCCTGGAGCACGCCCTGCGTGTCGTCCGGGGGCGTAATGCCCAGGTAGCGCCGCATGCGCTCGTTCCACGCGGACGGCAGCTCCGACACGGGCAATTCGTCGCGCAGCATCGCCAGCTCCAGCTCGTAGCGCAGGGCGATGTGCAGGTTGTACGTCACCTCATCCGCCTCCACGCGGATGAGCGACGGCACCACGTGGTTGATGCCCGCGTGGAAGCCGTCCAGGTCCACGTCCGCCAGCGCCTCCGGGAAGGACTCCTTCAGCGCGGGGAAGTGGCTCACCCAGAAGGCGCGGCCTCGGCCCACCAGGTTCTCCCACAGGCGGGACTGGGACTCGTGCAGGCCCATGGAGGGCACGGACGCCAGCGGCGTGCGGTGGTGCTCCGCGGAGAAGCCCTGCTCGTACAGGCCGTGGCCCGCCTCGTGGAGCGTGCCGAAGAGGGCGGCCGGCGGCCACGTCGGATCCAGGCGCGTGGTGAGGCGCACGTCCTGCGCGTGCACGCTGTTGGTGAAGGGGTGGATGCTCACGTCCTGACGGCCCGACTCCAGGTCGAAGCCCACGGCCTTGAGCAGCCGCATCGTGAACTGCCACTGCTGGCCGGTGTCGTAGGTGCGGCCGGAGAGGAACGCGGGGAAGGCCCGCTTCTGCTCGCCCAGCGCGGCCACCATGGGGATGAGCGCGTCGCGCAGCGCGGTGAGCACCGGCGTCAGGCGCTTCACGCGCATGCCGGGCTCGAAGCCTTCCAGCAGCGCGTCGTAGCGCTCGCCGTCGTGGCCCTGCGCGTCCGCCTGTTCGCGGCGCAAGGCCAGCAGCGCGGACAGCGCGGGCTGGAAACGCTCGAAGCGCTTCGTCGTGCGCGCCTCACGCCAGGCCTGGAGCCCCTCGCCCTGCGCCTCCGCCAGCGCGGTCACCAGCCGGGCGGGCAGGCGCACCGCGCGGTCGCGCTCCCGGGTGAGGACGCGCACCATGGCGCGCTCGTCGGGCGTGAGGGCCTCGAAGTCCGGGCCCCCTTCCCCGGCGCGGGCCAGGGCTTCCCCCAGGCGCGGGTCCACCAGCCGCTCGTGGTGGATGGCCTGGACGGTGGCCAGCTGCTGGGCGCGGCCGGAGGCCGCCTTGGAGGGCAGGTAGACCTCCCGGTCCCAGGAAGCCAGGTTGATGACGCTGTTCAGGTCGTTCAGCTCATGCATCCGCGAGCGCAGCCAGGAGTCCATGGCCTGTGTTTCTAGCGCGCTTCCAGGGTATGAGGACGCCCGCGATGGCCAACATCCTCCAATTCTTCATGGCACCCGACGACGAGGTCGCCTTCTTCCGTCACCTGGAGCGGCACGTCCTGGAGGTCTACCCCCGGCGCGTGCCGCCGGACTGGGTGCCCTTCCGGGCCACCCCGGACAACATCCCGCGTCTGCCGGAGGAGGACCTCTACCTGGTGGCCAGCGAGATTGGCCCCGCCATGGTGGACAAGGTGAAGCGCGGCCCGGACAAGGGCTTCTGGCGCATCGACGAGGTGCGCTCGCCCGTCATCTTCATCGAGCGCTCGCGCCGCAACGAAGAGGGCGAGTTGCTCAGCGGCAAGATGTGGGTGGAGCTGGAGGTGACGTCCCAGACGGGCCGCCGCGACGCGGCCCCGGACAAGTTCCGCCGCCTCTACATGGAGGTGGAGGAGTTCGTGAAGAAGACCTTCCGCCGGGGTGACCCGAAGGACTTCTTCGTGGGCAACCGCGCCGCGCGCCTCTTCAAGGAGGGGCTGGTGCTGCGCGACTCCGCCTTCCGCGGCGGCACCGTGGTGCCGCACAAGTAGCCGCTTCCGGGCCGGGGGGCCTTCCCCCGGCCCTAAAGCGTTCCTAGCTGCCGGTCGCGGCCGACGCGGACTGGCGCAGGAGCGGGGCCTCGGAGAGGAACTTCAGCTCCGGGTGCTTCTCCTCGGCGTGCTGGAGCGCCCAGTCGTCGCGGAAGAGCACCAGGGGCAGCCCGTCGCGGTCCTGCACCGTCTGGCGGTTGCCTTCCCAGTCGAACGACTTCGGCTCGAAGTTCTGCCCCACCACCCACCGGGCGTGGCTGAAGGGCAGCCGGTCCAGGGCGATCTTCGCGCCGTACTCGTGCTCCAGGCGGTACTGGAGCACTTCGAACTGGAGCGCGCCCACCACGCCGACGATGGGGTCCTTCATGCCCATGGCGAGCTGCTGGAAGATCTGCACCGTGCCCTCTTCGGACAGCTGCTCCAGGCCCTTCTCCATCTGCTTGCGGCGCAGCGGATCCTTCGAGCGCACCACCGCGAAGAACTCCGGGCTGAAGCGCGGCACGCCCTCGAACAGCACGTCCTGAGCGCCCTCCGCCAGCGAGTCGCCGATGCGGTACAGCCCCGGGTCGAACAGGCCGATGACGTCCCCCGGCCACGCGTCTTCAATGGACGTGCGCTCGGCGGCCATGAACTGGCTGGGCTTGGCGAGCCGCACCTCCTTGCCCAGGCGCGAGTGGAACGCGTTCATGCCCTTCACGTAGCGGCCGGACACCACGCGCATGAACGCGATGCGGTCGCGGTGCGCGGGGTCCATGTTCGCCTGGATCTTGAAGACGAAGCCCGCGAACTTCGGGTTCGTGGGTTCGCGCGGGCCCTGCGTGGTGGGGCGCGACGTGGGCGCGGGCGCCAGGTCCAGGAACGCGTCCAGGAAGGGCCGCACGCCGAAGTTGGTCATCGCGCTGCCAAAGAACATGGGCGACAGCTGGCCCGCGTCCGACTTCTCGCGCGTGAACTCGTCCCCGCCGATGTCCAGCAGCTCGATGTCCTCCCGGAGCTTCGCCAGCTCGTTCTCCGTGAGGACCGTCTTGATCTCCTCCGAGTCGATGGGCACCGAGCGCTCCGACACTTCCGACTCGCCGTGCGAGCCCTCCGCGGAGAACACGTGCACCACGCGCGCCTGCCGGTCGTAGACGCCCCGGAACTCCGGCCCCATGCCAATGGGCCAGTTCATGGGGTACGAGCGGATGCCCAGCACCTGCTCCAACTCGTTCATCAGGTCGAGCGGCTCGCGGCCGAAGCGGTCCAGCTTGTTGACGAAGGTGAAGATGGGGATGCCGCGCATGCGGCACACCTTGAAGAGCTTCTTCGTCTGGGGCTCCACGCCCTTCGCCGCGTCAATGAGCATCACCGCCGCGTCGGCGGCGGACAGCGTGCGGTAGGTGTCCTCGGAGAAGTCCTGGTGGCCCGGGGTGTCCAGCAGGTTCACCGCGTGGTCGCGGTAGCTGAACTGGAGCACGGAGGAGGTGACGGAGATGCCGCGCTCCTTCTCCAGCTCCATCCAGTCGCTGGTCGCGTGGCGACGCGCCCGCTTGGCCTTCACGCTTCCGGCCAGGTGGATGGCGCCGCCGTAGAGCAGCAGCTTCTCCGTCAGGGTTGTCTTTCCCGCGTCGGGGTGGGAGATGATGGCGAAGGTCCGTCGCCGGGCGACCTCCCTCTCGAGCTCGTTGGCCATGATCCGAGGCCAACTATCACGGGCGGTCGTTCCTTGCAGCTGTGCAAGCAGCGCCTGGAGGTCCGGCCGGGCTCCGGCCCTCCGGGGCAGCCCTCCCTCAAGCCCACATCGGAGCACGCCATGCAGCGCATCCTCCATGCCACGGGCACCCCCTGGGAGCCCCGGGTGGGCTACTCGCGGGCGGTCCGCACGGGCCCCTTCGTGTCCGTGTCCGGGACCACCGCCACGGACGCGGCCGGCCAGCTCGTGGGTGAAGGGGACGCGTACCGGCAGGCGGCCCAGGCGCTATCCAACATCCGCGCCGCCCTGGAGGCGGTGGGCGCCCGGCTGGAGGACGTGGTGCGCACACGCATGTACGTCACCGACATCTCGCGCTGGGAGGAGATTGGCCGCGCCCACGGTGAGGTGTTCGCGGCCATCCGCCCCGCCACCTCCATGGTGGAGGTGAAGGCGCTCATCGACCCGCGGATGCTGGTGGAGATTGAAGCGGACGCGGTGGTGGCGTCCGCCCTGCCCTAGAACTCGGCGGTGACGTCGCCGGGCACGATGCCGGGCGCGCCGGGGTTGCCGGGCTCGGGCGTCAGGTCGTTGCCGGTGCCCTCGGGGGGCATCAGGTCGCCGCGCAGCTCCACCGCGGGGCAGGCCTGGCTGCTGCCCACGCGGCTGCCGGGCACATCCATGCAACCCAAGCCCCCGCCGCAGTCGACGAGGACGCGGTAGAGCTCCTTCTCCTGCGCGTCCCAGCAGGAGATGCCCAGGTAGTAGCCGTTCTCCGGGATGTTGCCGCCCCAGGCGCGCACGTCCGCGCGGCCGCCGGTGCCGGGGATGTGGCGCACGGTGGAGAGCACCCACTCCTTCTCGGAGGTCGCGGTGTTGGGGAGGTTGTACGGGGCGAGCACGCGCACGCGGGTGACGCCGGTGGCCTGGAGCCTGTGGCCCACGAAGGAGCCGGTGACGGCCTCATGCGTGTCTCGGTTCGGGGTGAAGCTCTCCAGCCGGTACGCCAGCGACTTGCTGCCCTGACCGAAGTGGGCGAACGACATCATCAGCTTGCCCCTGCCCCGGTGGGACGGGGCCACCGCTTTCAGGTTGTCCAGGGAGATGGCCAGCGTGCCCCGGCCGCGGTGCGCCTCGCCGTCGCGCTTGAGCGCGCCCGCGGCGATGAGCTTGTAGGCGGCGTCGTCCGTGCTGTTCAGCGGACGGGCCTCCAACTTCCACTCGTAGCGCTGGGCCTCGCGCGGGTCCTTGTGGATGGAGAGCTTGAAGGTGGCGTTGGCGCGCTCCTGGGGGCCGTACACATACACATCATGGGGCTGCTCGTTGGCGGCCTGCTTCGCCAGGTCCGCGATGGGCACCAGCGCCAGCCGGAGCGTGTCGTTGAGCGCCTTCACCTCCAGGCGGGCCCCCTCCAGCATCGCGGCGCCCTGGCCATCGAGGGACGCCTCCACCTGCCCCAGGTCCTGGGCCACGAGCGCGGCGCCGTCCTGCGCGAGCGCGTCCGTGTTGATTTCGAGCGACGTGCCCGCGAAGTCCGGCAGGGCCTCCAAGGCTTCCTGATCATCCACGCGGCACCCCGCCGACAGCACCAGGGTCGCGGCTACCGCCAATGTCTTGCTCCAGCGCATGGTCATCCTCCCGGTCGCAAGGTTCGCATGACTGCCTGCTGTCCCTGCCAACCCGGCGGACGCGGGGCGGGGAATTTCCGCTCGTGAGGGTCCGCCGTGTGCGCCGGTGTCGGCGCGCGGGGTGGCTGTCCTCCCGGTGGGTCCCTACCTTCCAGGTACCATGGGCGTTGAATGGAAGAGCAACATCGACATCGCGGACGCGCTGGAGCGGGTGGCGGACCTGCTGGAGACGCAGGACGCGATGCCCTTCCGGATAGGGGCCTACCGCAAGGCGGCGGCGACCATCGCGAACTGGCCGGACTCCGTGGCGCAGGTGCTGGCGGCGGAGGGAGAGGCAGGCCTGCGGGCGCTGCCCGGCGTGGGCAAGAGCATCGCGGCCACGGTCACGGAGCTGGTGCGCACGGGCCACCTGGGGCTGCTCGACCGGCTGGAGGGTGACGCGTCCCCTGAGAGCCTGCTCGCCAGCGTGCCCGGCATTGGACCGGAGCTGGCGAAGCGCATCCATGACGCGTTGGACATCACGACGCTGGAGGCGCTGGAGCTGGCCGCGCACGACGGACGGCTGGAACGTGTGGAGGGCTTCGGGCCCCGGCGCGCGGAGCAGGTGCGCGAGGTGCTGGCGGCGCGGCTGGGGCGCAACCGGCGCGAGCGCGAACGAGCGCGCTCTCACGGGGGTGAGGACGGGCCGCGTCCGTCGGTGGCGCTGCTGCTGCGGGTGGACGCGGACTACCGGCGCAGGGCGGAGGCCGGGGAGCTGCGTCGCATCGCGCCCAAGCGCTTCAATCCCTCCGGCGAGGCCTGGCTGCCGGTGATGCGCGAGCACATGGACGACTGGAACTTCCGCGCGCTGTTCTCCAACACGGCGCTGGCGCACCAGCAGAACGCCACGGATGACTGGGTGGTCCTCTACTACGACCAGGACGACGTGGAAGGCCAGGTCACCGTGGTGACCTCCCACGTCGGCCCGCTCAAAGGCAGACGCGTGGTGCGCGGGCGCGAGGATGAATGCCTCGCGTACTACGCCCGCAGGGACGCGGCGCACGAAGCACCGCACGCGGGGGCCTGAGTCCCCAAAGCAACACGGGGCAGGCAGTGCATGAACCCGCCCCGTGCCGGCCTCCGGCTCAAGGCGCCGGTGTGTACACGTCGACGGTGGCGCGAGCGCCGCCGCTTCCACTGCCGCCCGCGACCAGCACTCGGCCGGAGGGCAGCAGGGCCAGTCCGTGGTGCGTGTTGCGCGTGGACTGGACGCCCGCGAGCGTCCACGCGTTCATCGCAACGTCATACACCTCCGCCGAGTCGAGCACGCCCAACCCCGAGCCGCCCTCCCCCGTCACCACCAGCACGCGGCCCGTGGACAGCGCAGTGGCGTGCGGCAGGTAGCGCGGCATGTTCATCGACGCGACGGTCTTCCAGGTGCCGCTCGCCACGTCGTAGAGCTCCGCCGAGCGCAGCGGTCCATCCACGCCCCAGCCTCCCGCCACCAGCACCTGGCTGCCATTGCCCAGCGCCACCGCGATGTGGCCGTAGCGCGCCACCGCCATGGACGCCGTGGGCCGCCACGTGCCCGTGGCCGGATTGAACAGCTCCGCGCTCGCGGTGATGGCGTCCGCCCCGGTGGAGCTGCCGCCCATCACCAGCACCTCGCCCGAAGGCAGCGGCACGGCCGCGTGGTACGTGCGCGCGTGTCCCATGGCGCTCGTGGGGCTCCAGGTCCCCGTGGCCGGGTTGAACAGCTCCGCGCTGGCGAGCGTGGAGGAGGTGCTCGCGCCCGACGCGCCGCCCGCCACCAGCACCTGCCCGGAGCCCGGGAGCAGCGTCGCGGTGTGACGGGCCCGTCCCGTCCCCAGGTCTCCCACCAGCGTCCACGTCCCCGTGGCGGGCGCGTACACCTCCGTGGCGGACAGCCAGGTGGAGGCGTCCCGCTGCCCTCCGCTCACCAGCACGCGGCCGTCATTCAGCGGCGTGGCGGAGTGCAGGAAGCGCGCGGTGCGCAGCGAGCCGGTGTCCCGCCAGCTGTTGTTCGCCTCGTCGTACAGCACCGCGCTCACGAGCGCCGCGCCCGACGAGGACGCCCCGCCCGCCACCAGCACGTCGCCCGTGTTCAACCGGGTGGCGCTGAGCTGCGAGCGCGCGGAGCCCAGGCTCGCGGCCGTGCTCCACGGCAGGGCGGACGGGCGGTAGCGCTCCGCGGACGCACTGAGCGAACCCGCCTGGGGCACGCCGCCCAGCACGAGGACCTCACCCGACGGGAGCAGCGTGGCGGCGTGGCTGATGCGGCGCGAGGACATCATCGCCGTCGCCGCCCAGATGCCGGTGGCCGGAGTGTAGAGCGCGGCGCTGTCCAGGTAGGGCTGGCCGCCCGTGGAGCCGCCCGCCACCAGCACCTGCCCGGAGGGGAGCAGCGTCGCGGTGTGGAAGACGGACTGGGACGGCAGCAGGCCCTGGGGCGTCCAGGTGCCGGTGCCCGGGTCGAACAGCTCGGACGTGTTCGTGGCGAGGCTGCCCGCGAAGCCGCCCGCCACCAGCACCTGCCCGGACAGCAGCAGCGTCGCCGAGTGCCCCGTGCGCTGCGTGACCATGCTGCCCACCGCCGTCCACTCACCCGTCGCGGGGTTGTAGCGCTCCGCCGTCGCGAGCACGTTCCCGTTGGCGCTGTCCCGGCCGCCCGTCACCAGCACCTGCCCATCCGGAAGCAGCGTCGCCGCATGGCCCAGGCGGGCCGCGCTCATCCGGCCGGTGACGGACCAGGAGTGGGTCGCGGGGGAGTAGAGCATCACGCTGGACAGCGCATTGCCAAAGCCGCTGTCGCCGCCCACCACCAGCACCCGGCCGTCGGGGAGCAGCGTCGCGGTGTGCTGGGAACGGGGCAGGTCCAGTCCCGTCGCGGCGGACCAGCTGTTGGTGTCCGGGTCGAAGAGCTCCGCGCCGGCCGAGGCCAGCACGGAGGTGCCTCCGCCCACCACCAGCACCTTGCCGGAGGCCAGCAGCGTGGCGGTGTGGCGCTGGCGGCTCGTGGCCATGGCGCCCAGCGAGAACCAGCGGCCGGTGCGCGGATCATGAAGCTCCACGGCGGACGTGCCTCCGCCCGCGACGAGCACGTAGCCATTGCGCAGCAGGGTGGCCGTGGCGTCCACGCGCACGGAGGCCATGGTGCCGGCGCTGCCCCATGAGGACGCGTCCAGGCGCGAGGTGGAGGTGGAGGGAGGGTCAATGAAAGACGGTGCTTCGGGGGCACAGGCCGGCGCGAACGCAAGCGCGAGCGCGGCCAGCAGGCCGTGAAAACGGATACGGGTCATCGAGGGGGACTTCCTTCACTTCATGGGGGATGCGGCTTTCACCGCATGGGGGGGCGGCCCTTAACCCAGACGGAGGAAAGACAACAAGCGGAATTCCTATCAATCAGCACCCGCGGGTATCATCGGGATTCATGAGAATGATTCTCTCCGCCGTGCTGGCCACCCTCCTGTGGGGCTGCGGCGCGACCCAGCCCGTCGTCGAGACGCACTACCGCTCCCACTCCCTCCAGGAGCAGGGCGACCTCCGGGTCGGCGAATTCATCTCCTCCGAGTGGTCACTCCAGACCGCGTCCTATTGGATTGAAGGACCGGAGGGCCTGGTCCTCATCGACACGCAATTGCTGCCCTCCGCGCTGCGCAAGGAGCTGGCGTTCGCGAAGGACGTCACCGGCAAGGAGGCGAAGCTCGCCATCGTCCTCCACGCGAATCCGGAGAGCTTCAACGGCGCGGCCCTCCTCAAGGAGCTGGGCGTCCCCGTCGTCACCTCCGGCCCGGTGCGCGAGCGCATCCCCGCGGTCCACGAGAAGTGGGCGCCCTCCCTCTTCAAGCAGTACTGGAACGGCCGCTATCCGCGGGAGCTCGTGCTCGCGGACAGCTTCGGTGACAGCACCCGCGAGCTGAGCGCGGCCGGCCTCACGCTGAAGGCCCACGTCCTGGGCGCGGGCTCCAGCGCGGCCCACGTCGTCGTGGAATGGGAGGGCCACGTCTTCACCGGCGGCCTCGTCGCGCGGGACACGCACACCTGGTTCGAAGGCGGCAACACCACCGAGTGGCTCCAGCGGTTGGACGAGCTGCGCGCCCTGAAGCCGAAGTGGATCCACCCGGGGCGCGGCCTTCCCGGCGGGCCGGAGCTGCTGGACGCGCAGGCCGCCTACGTCCAGGCCGTGCGCGAGGAGGTGACCCGCGAGCGGCGCTCGGAGCACCCCAGCGCGGATCCGCTCGCCGCGGTGGAGGCGAAGCTGAAGGAGCGCTACCCCGGCTACGCCTACGCGAAGCTCCTGCCCCACGTGGTGCGCGCGGAGTGGGCCCGGCAGGCGCCCCGGCCCTGAGGACTCAGCTGCTCGCGGACGTGTAGTGGCGGATGGACATCAACCACACCCACCGCGCCACCGCCGCGAATGCCACCGAGCCCACCACCGCGCCCACGAGCCAGGTCCACGGCAGCCGGCCCAGCAGCGCCAGCGCGGGGAAGGTGGTCATCAGCGCCAGCGGGATGATGAAGGTGAACACCCACGCCAGCGAGCCCCGGAACACCGAGGACGGCCAGCGGGCCGCGTCGAAGATGGACGTGAACAGGTACGTGAGGTTGTCCACCTTCACCACGAAGAAGGCCGCGCTCACCACGAGGATCCACATCGAGTACAGGATGAGCATGCTCGTCCCGAGCAACACCAGCGACGCGAACACGCCCGGCAGCGACGGCCAGCGCCCCAGCGACACGAACGCGTAGACGAACAGCCCCACGCCGGACAGCACGTTCACCGCTCTCCACGGCAGGAAGCGCTGCGTGGACACCAGGAACTGCGCGTCCGCCGGCTTGAGCAGCACGAAGTCCAGCGTGCCCTTGCGGATGTGCTCCACCATGCCCGTGAGGCTGGGGCTGATGGCGCCCTCCAGCACGCCCTGCAAGAGCGTGAACCAGCCCACCACCAGCAGCGACTCCTGGAACGTCCAGCCTTCGATGCTGGGCCGCGTCCCGAAGACGACGAACAGCGGCGCCAGCGCGGTGAACGTCCACGCGAGCGAAGTCAGCCCCTCCGCCAGGAAGTCCGCGCGGTACTGCAACGCCAACAGCCCAGAGGCCTTCAGCTGCACGCCCAGGAGGCGCAGGTAGCGCTTCGCGTTCACCACCGCCCTACCCTCCGAACGCCGCGAAGCGCGCCAGGCCCCGCCGCCAGACCGTCAAGGACACCACGCCCAGGCCCAACACCCATGTCCACTGCGCCCCGAGCAGCGCCCACGCGTCCTTCGCCGAATGCGCCCCCGTCATGAGCTCCACCGGCAGCCCCAGCTGGTAGCGGAACGGCAACCACTCCATGACCGTGCGCACGCCGGGCGGGAAGAACTCCACCGGGAACATGTACCCGGAGCAGACGAAGAACAGCACCATGTAGACTTCCATCAGCTTCTGGCTGCTCTCCAGGAACAGGCTCAGCGTGCCCAGCAGCACGTTCAGATAGAAGGTAATGAGCCACGCGCCCGTGATGCCCAGCGCGAACAGCCCCCAGCCTCCCAGCGACGTGGGCACGGCGCGCTCGGCGCCCGCCACCCACAGGCTGATGCCCAGCACGGGCAGGACGATGGCGACGCGCAGCGGGATGCCCGCCAGCACCTCCGTCGCGTACGCCAGCAGCGGGGAGATGGGGCGTAGGAGCCGCATCGCCAGCGTGCCCTGCTTCACCTCGTAGCTGACCAGCCATGCCACCCAGGAGCTGGTCATCTGCCGCACGCAGAAGGCCGCGAGGAAGTAGCCCGTGAACTCCGCCTGTCCGAAGCGGCCCACCGGCCCGCCGCGCGCCACCGCCGACCACAGCGCCAGCATGATGAGCGGCATGGTGGTGGCCAGCACCCAGATGATCATCTCCGCGCGGTAGGCCACCGCCCCGGAGAAGCCGATGCGCAGCATGGTGGGCAGCGCCTTGAGGGCCGTGCGCAGGCTCACGCCGTCACCGCCTCCCGGGCGGCCTCCGCCCGGCGCGCCTTGCCCTCCTGGAACAGCTCGCTCATCACCTCTTCCAGGGGCGCGTTCTCCACCGTCAGGTCCGTCACCGGCAGCGTGGACAGCGCGCGGCCCACCGTGGCGTTCACCGCGTCCTGCTGGACCTGCAACACCGCCGAGCCCGGCTCATGGGACACCACCTTGCCCAGCGCCGTCAGCAGGCCCGCGTCCACCGGCTGGCCCAGCCGCAGCACCACGCGCTTCTCCGGGCGCACGCGCTGCACCAGTGCGTCCAGGCTGCCGTCGTAGGACAGCTGCCCCTTGTCGATGACGATGACCCGCGGGCAGAGCGCCGCCACGTCGTCCATGTAGTGGCTGGTCAGGATGAGCGTGGCGCCCGTCTGCTCGTTGTAGGCCTTGATGAACGCGCGCATCGTCACCTGCATGGACACGTCCAGGCCGATGGTGGGCTCGTCCAGGAAGAGCACCCGGGGGCGGTGGATGAGGGCCGCGGCCAGCTCGCACTTCATCCGCTCCCCCAGGCTGAGCTGCCGCGTGGGCTTGCCAATGAGGTCCCCCAGCTCCAGGAGCGACACCAGCTCCTCCAGCGTCTGCTTGTACTGGAGGCGGGGCACGTCGTAGATGGCGCGGTTGAGTTCGAACGTCTCCGACGGCGGCAAATCCCACAGGAGCTGCTGCTTCTGCCCCATCACCAGCATGATCTTCTTGAGGAACGCCTCTTCGCGCAGCCGGGGCACGTGGCCATCCACGGTGACTTCGCCCTCGGACGGGTGGAGCAGGCCGGCGAGCACCTTGAGCGTCGTCGTCTTGCCCGCGCCGTTGGGGCCCAGGAAGCCCACGCGCTCGCCGGGCTTGATGTCGAAGGAGATGCCGTCCACGGCCTTGACGGTCGTATAGCTGCGGTGGACGAGCGAGCGCAGGGCCGCCTTCAGGCCAGGCGGGCGCTTGTGGACCTGATAGTGCTTGCGCAGTCCGCGGACGGAAATCATGGCGGGATGGGTTTAACGCGGTCGCCTCCGGGTGGCGACCCCTGATGTGAAGGCAACGATGAGCAACGCATACAGCAAGGACCTGGAGCGATGGCTGCCCCGGCTCATCTCCGTGTGGCGCGCGTCCCGGGGCCGGGAAGGCCCGGAAGGCCGCCTCACGCCGCAGGAGGTCAAGGAGGTGGGCGCGGGCGTGAAGCAGCTGTCCCACGGCCTCACCCGCGAGCGCCAGCTGGCCGGCGCCCGGTACATGGATGACCCGCGCCTGTTGGGCGCCTACCTCCTCTTCTACTGGCCTGTGTCCTACGCCCAGGCGCGCCAGGTACTGGGCGAGCTGCCGAACCGCCCCCGCCAGGTGCTGGACCTGGGCAGCGGCCCGGGCCCCGTGGCCTTCGCGGCCATGGACGCGGGCGCCAGCGAGGTGACGGCCGCGGACCGCAGCAAGCCGGCGCTGAACCTGGCGCGCGAGCTGGCCACGGAGGCCGGCGAGGCCATGGCCACGCGCGAGTGGGATCCGCTGAAGAAGAACGCCACGCTGCCGGAGGGCCAGTACGACCTCATCACGATGGGACACGTCGTGAACGAGCTGTACGGCGCGACGGACGAAGCGCTGAAGCCGCGCGCGGCGCTCTTGGAGTCGGTGCTCGCGAAGGTGAAGAAGGGCGGCAGCCTGCTGGTGATGGAGCCCGCGCTGCGCGAGACGAGCCGCAACCTGCTCAAGGTGCGCGACCTGATGGTGGAGCGCGGCTACGCCATCCGCGCGCCGTGCATGTATCGCGGCGCGTGCCCCGCGCTGGTGAAGGAGACGGACTGGTGCCACGCCGAGCGCGCGTGGCCCATGCCCCGCGTGGTGGAGGAGCTGGCGCGCGCGGCGGGCTTCCACAAGGAATCGCTCAAGATGAGCTACCTGCTGCTGGCGCCCAAGGGCGAGGCCTGGCCGGAGCCGCCGCCGGGCCGGCTGTTCCGCATCGTCAGCGAGTCGCTGGAGGGCAAGGGCCGCCAGCGCTACATCGGCTGCGGGCCGGAGGGGCGCGTGGGCCTGGCGATGCAGGAGCGCCACCGCTCGGAGAAGAACGAGAAGTTCTTCCACCTCCAGCGCGGTGACGTCATCGAGGCGACGGACCTGGAGACGAAGGGCGACGGCTTCGCGCTCGGGGAGAACGCCGAGGTGCGCATGGTGGCCCAGGCCGGACGCGGCGTGCCTCCCGCGCCCAAGCCGCCGGAACCTCCGAAGCCCTGAGGGGAGACGACCAGGGCACGGCGGCCGCTCCAGAGTGAAATTTTCCAGGAGCGCGATGGCGGCACGCATCAGCGCAGCACCTCCGTCGAAGGAGGACCGTGGCGACTCGTTCTCGGGCCGACGTGGTATTTCTGAACGGCTCGCCCCGCCGGCGTCGCCTGTTGTTAGGTTGCGCGGCACCTTTTTCCCAAGGAAGGAACCCCGTGCCCGCACCCACGCCGCTGCGTACGCTCTATCCCCCCATCGAGCCCTACCGCACCGGCCACCTGAAGGTCACCGGGGGCCACACGCTGTACTTCGAGGAGAGCGGCAACCCGGAGGGCAAGCCCGCGGTGTTCGTGCACGGCGGCCCGGGCGGCGGCACCGACCCGAAGCAGCGCCGCTTCTTCGACCCCAGCGTGTACCGCATCATCCTCTTCGATCAGCGAGGCTGTGGCCGCAGCACGCCGCACGCCAGCCTGGAGGAGAACACCACCTGGGACCTGGTGGCGGACATGGAGCGGCTGCGCGAGCACCTGGGCCTGGAGCGCTGGCTGCTCTTCGGCGGCTCATGGGGCAGCACCCTGTCGCTCGCGTACGCGGAAGCGCACCCGGAGCGCGTCACGGAGCTGGTGCTGCGCGGCATCTTCCTGTTGCGCAAGCAGGAGATCGACTGGTTCTACCAGCGCGGCGCGGGCGCGATGTTCCCGGACGCGTGGGAGCAATTCCTCGCCCCCATCCCCGAGGACGAGCGCGGCGACCTGCTCCAGGCCTACGCGAAGCGGCTGATGGGCGACGACAAGCATTCGCAGCAGGAGGCCGCGAAGGCGTGGAGCGTGTGGGAGGGCCGCACCAGCTGCCTGTACCCCAACGCGGAGCTCATCGCGCGCAACGCGGGCGACGACTTCGCCATCGCCTTCGCGCGCATCGAGTGCCACTACTTCCTCAACAAGGGCTTCCTGCGCACGGACACCCAGCTGTTGGACGACGTGCACCGCATCCGCCACATCCCCGCCGTCATCGTGCAGGGCCGCTACGACGTGGTGTGCCCGCCGGAGAGCGCGTGGGCCCTGCACCGCGCGTGGCCAGAGGCCCAGTTCGTGATGGTGCCGGACGCGGGCCACTCCGCCAACGAGCCCGGCAACACCTCCGCCCTCATCGAGGCCACGGACCGCTTCCGCGGCCTCTAGGGGACCGCGCTCAGCCGCGAGGGGTCAGCGACTTCGCCAGCTCCTCATAGAGGTGGATGGCGGAGCGGATGGCCTTCTCCCAGTCGCCCAGGTGCAGGCTCTCGTTCTCCGAGTGGGCGTACGTGTACGGATCCTCCACGCCGATGAGCAGCGCGGGCACGCCGCCCAGCTCCTTCGCGAACGGCTCCACGAACGGAATGGAGCCACCGCACCCGATGGTGACCGGCTTCTTCGCGTAGCCCTTCTCCAGCGCGCGGAACGCCGCCTGGAAGGCTGGGTGCGACGAATCCGTGTACCACCAGCCGGACGCCTGGTCCTCGCGGATCTCCAGCTCCAGGCCCCACGGGCACACCTTCTTCAGGTGCGCCACCAGCCGGCGCTGCACGTCCTCCGGATCCATGTCCGGCACCACGCGGATGCCCACGCGCGCCCACGCGGACTCCACGACGATGTTGCGCGCGTCCTTGCGGCTGCTGGCCTGGATGGCGTTGATGGCCAGGCTCGGCTGGCGCCAGTTCGTCTCCCAGGGGTGCCGCCCGCCGCCCAGGAGCTGCACGCCTTCGCGCAGGCCCACCTGCTCGCGGAAGGTCGCGTCGTCACCGGGCAGCGCCTGGATGCTCTGGCGCTCCGCGTCCGTCAGCGGCTTCACCTGCTCCATCACGCCCTCGATCGCGATGGAGCCATCCGCGTGCGTCAGCGTCGCCAGCATCCGGCACAGCGCCATCGCCGGATCCGGAATGGGCCCGCCCCACATGCCGGAGTGCACCGCCTGGTGCAGCCCCCGCACCTCCACGTCCACCGTCACCAGCCCGCGCAGCGCCGTGGTGATGGACGGCAGGCCCGTGTCGAAGTTCGTCGTGTCCGTCAACACGATGGCGTCCGCCGCCACCAGCTTCGCGTGCTTCTGGAGAAATGCACCCAGGTGGTCACTGCCTGCCTCCTCCTCGCCCTCGATGATGACCTTCACATTGAGTGGGAGTTGGCCGGTGCTCTTGAGCCACGCGTCCACGGCGGAGGTGTGCACGACGATGCCGGCCTTGTCGTCCGCCGCGCCGCGTCCGTACAGGCGGCCGTCGCGCTCTTCGGGCTCGAAGGGAGGGCTCTTCCAGGCCGCTTCGTCTCCCGCGGGCTGCACGTCGTGGTGCGCGTAGAGGAGGAGCGTGGGGCGGCCCGGCGCCTTGAGCACCTCGCCATAGACATACGGGTGCGCGCCCTCGATTTCGAGCAGCTGAACGTTTTCAAAACCACGGTCCTTCAACAGGGCCGCGGTGGCCTCCGCGCTCTTGCGCACGAGGGAGGCGTCAAACCCGGGGAAGGACACACTGGGTATGCGTACGAGGGCCTTGAGGTCCTCCAGGTACGCGGCCTTGTGGGACTCGAAATGGGACAGCGCGGGATTGGTGGACATACCCACCCCTTAACCCAAAAGCCGAGCAGGCACGTGGGATGCGCGCGCCCAAACGTCGCGCGTCTTATGTATCCTGCCGCCCATGCCTGGACTACCTACCCTGCTGTTGGTGGATGACGACAGCTTCGTGCGTCGCATCCTCAAGGACGTCATCGCGGACACGGGGATCGACCTGCGGCTGCTGGAAGCCGCGGACGGGGAGGAAGGGCTGGCGCTGGCGGAGAAGGAGCAGCCGGCGGTGATGTTCCTGGACCTCTTCATGCCGAAGAAGAGCGGCCTGGAGGTGCTGGGCGCCATCAAGAGTGTCTCGCCGGAGACGCGCGTCCTGGTCATCAGCAGCATGGACGCGGAGCCGGTGGTGGAGCAGGCCATTGCCGCGGGGGCAATGGGCTTCGTGGGCAAGCCCTTCCATCCCCTGGAGATTGCCGCCGCCGTACGCCAGGCGCTCGCGTCCTGATTCCGCCGAGGTCCCCGTGTCGTCATCTGTTGTCGGTTACTGGGTGGGAGATTCGCTCGGCCGCGTGCTGGGCCCCCTGCAACTGCAAGCCTTCCGCGACCTCATCTCCTCGGGTCGCCTGAAGACGGCCGTGCGCGCGTCGCGCGACGGCACGAACTGGGTCGCGCTCCAGGAGCTCCCGGAGGTGCGCGACCTGTTCACCATCTCGGCGCCCACGCCCTCCATCGAGAGCCAGCAGGCCGAGCGTCTGCGCAACCAGCTGCGCGGCCTGTTGCACCTGCCGCCGCACGAGGTGTTCGGGCTCAAGCCGCAGGCGTCGCTCGATGAGTTCCGGCTCGCCTTCTTCCGCATGGCGAAGCGCTTCTCACCGGAGCACCTGTCGCCGGATCTGCATCCGGAGCTGCGCAAGGTCTCCGTTGAGATCTTCGACTTCCTCTCGCGGCGGATCCGCGAGGCGGAGACGCTCTTCCTCCAGGGCGCGATGCATCCGCCCGCGCCCCCGCCGCCCCGGCTGGACATGGGCGGCACGCCGCCGGCCTCGCCGCTGCCGTTGAGTGGATCCGCGCCCCACGCGCGCCAGCCGCCGGTGATGACGCCGCAGGCCGCCGCGATTCCGCCGACGCCGGTGCCGGGCAGCATGACGCGTCCGGTGGCTGCCTCCATTCCGCCGACGCCCGCTCCGGGCAGCATGACGCGTCCGGTGGCTGCCTCCATTCCACCGACGCCGGTGCCGGGCAGCATGACGCGTCCGGTGGCTGCCTCCATTCCGCCGACGCCCGCTCCGGGCAGCATGACGCGTCCGGTGGCCGCCTCGATTCCGCCGACGCCCGCTCCGGGCAGCATGACGCGTCCGGTGGTTCCGCCCGCGCCGCCCCGGCCTCCGCCGGTGATGACGCCCACGACGCGTCCGGTGACGCCTCCTCCGCCCGCGCCGGCTCCCGCGCCGCCGCCTCCCGCGCCCATCCGGCGCCCCATGGCCGCCCCCGCGCCCTCGTATTCGAGCGCCGAGTTCGTGGGCCTGGAGCGCCGCTCGGACGACCGGCTCCACGCGGACGTGAAGGTGTCGATGAAGAACACGGGCATCTTCACCGACCACCGCATCATCAACCTGTCGTCGGGCGGCCTGTTCATCGGCACGGACCGACCGCTGCGGTTGGGGACGCAGGTGGAGCTGACCCTGCGCTTCGATGATCCGGAGCGTGTGATGACCCTGCGCAGCTCCGTCATCTGGGAGAACTCCCTGGACGACGGCAAGAACCCCCGCGGCTACGGGTTGCGCCTGAGTTCGCTGCGCGCGGAGGAGCGGGACTTCATCCAGCAGTACGTCCGCCGCACCAAGAAGCCCTGACAGGCTCCCGGGCGGGTCGCTTCCGCTCGGGGCCTAGAACAACTGACCCAGGAAGACCGCGCCCATCGCCACGAAGGCGACCCACACGGCCATGACGGACTTCAATTCCAGGTCCCGGCGGTCCAACTCGTTCGCGAAGTTCATGGTGTTTCCTCCAGTGCTCAACGCCTTCATCCCTTCCTACGGCGCACCCGCGAGGCGATTGCCTCCGGGCCTCCGTTCCCCTGGAACGAAAGGGCGGCGATGAGCGTCTCCGGTCCGCCCGGCACGCTGGATGACCTGCTGCCCGCGCTGCCGGTGCCGCTGTTCGTGATTCGCGGCGACCGGCTGGTGTTCACCAACACCGCGCTGCGCACGCTGCTGGGCCTGCGAGAGGATGAGCTGCCGTCGCTGCTGGAGCTCGCCGCGCACTTCGGACCGGAGGAGCGCGCCTGGGTGGAGCCCCTGTGCGAAGCGCTGATGCGCGGCGAGCAGCCCGCGCCGGCGCGGCCCGCCTGGGTGCGCGTGCGCGGCGCGGACGGACGCCAGCACGTGCTCTCCCCCGTCACCGCGCCGGGCCGCGTGCCGGAGGAGCAGCTCGTGCTGCTGCTGGACGCGGAGGGCGGGGACGCGGTGCGCACGCTGTCCACCATGCTGGTGGCCACCGCGGCGGAGCTCCTGCGCTGCCGCGACGAGGGCTCGGTGCTGGAGCTGGCGGTGGAGTCCCTGCACCGGCAGGGCTTCTACGTCTCCGTGATGCTGCTGGAGGGGGACTTCCTGCGCCACGGGCCCATGCGCCAGGAGGCGGAGAGCCTGGCGGCGGCGTCGCTGCTGTACGGGCAAGACGTGCACGCGGTGCGCTTCCCCCGCTCGGGGATGCCGCACCTGGAAGAGGTGCTCACGAGCCGCAGGGCGGTGTTCCATCCGGATGCGTTCAGCATGGCGCGGCGGCTGCACTCGCCGGAGGTGGCGGACAACATCCAGCGCATCTACCCGCCGGGCTCACGCGCGCTGGACGCGCCCATCTTCGTGGGGGACGAGCCCTTCGGCGTGCTGGCGGTGCAGTCCACCACGCTGACGCCCGCGAACGCGGGAGCGCTGGAGCTGTTCGCGCAGCTCATTGGCGGCGCGCTGGAGAACGTGCGGCACCACCGCGCGGCAGAGGCGCGGCTCGCGGAGGTGTCCCGCCTGCAGAGCGAGCTCATCGCCAGCGAGCGGCTGACGGCGCTGGGCGAGGCGGCGGGCGTCGTGGCCCACGAAGTGCGCAACCCCTTGGGCGCCATCCTCAACACGGTGGCGGTGCTCAAGCGCGAGCCCCGCCTGGGGCCCGCGGGCGCTTCCGCCGTGGAGATGCTGGAGGAGGAGGCCATCCGGCTGGAGGACATCGTGCGCGACCTGCTGGACGCGGTGCGCCCGCTGGAGCCCCGGCCGCGCCCCGTGTCGCTGGGCGAGCTGGTGCACCGCGCGCTCGCGCAGCTGCTCCACGGCCGGGAGGAGCTGCCCAAGCCGCGCGTGGCCTTCGACGAGGCGCCGGACGTGCCGGAGCTGTCCGGCGACGAGACGCTGCTGCAGCTGGCCGTCACGCACCTGATGCGCAATGCCATCCAGGCCTCGCCGCACGGAGGCACGGTGCGCGTGGCGGTGCGCCGCGTGCCGGACGGCGTGTCACTGGTCGTGGAGGACGAGGGCCCGGGCATCGCCGGGTTGGATCCGCAGCGCGTCTTCGAGCCCTTCTTCCTCACCCGCGCCAACGGCCGCGGCCTGGGCCTGGCCATCGTGCGGCGCGTGGTGCTCGCGCACGGAGGCAAGGTGCGCGCGGGCGCGCGTCCCGAGGGCGGCGCGCGCTTCGAGCTGGTGCTGCCGCTCTAGCTCAAGCGCCCGATAGCAACAGCAGACAGCGCAGCCCGCCGTTCTTCACGTTGAGCGAGCGCGCGCCCTTCAGTCCCAGCGCCGCCACCAGCTTCGGCTCCTCGGGGACGATGAGCGCCTTGCGCCATTCGCGGAACGCGCCGTTCAACGTCGCGCCCAACGCGCGGTAGAGCTCCGGCAGGTCCTCCACCTCCCCCACGCGCTTGCCGTAGGGCGGGTTGGCCACCACGAGCCCGGGGGCGTCCGGCGGGGCCTTCAGCGTGCGCAGGTCATGCCGCTCCAGCGTCAGCGTCACGCCCGCGCGTCTGGCATTGCGCCGCGCCGTGCCCAGCGCCCCCGCGTTGAGGTCGTAGCCGCGCATGGGCGCGCGAGGCTCCGCCAGCCCCTCGGCTTCCGCTTCCGCGCGGCGGTGCGCCCACGCGGCCTTGTCGAAGGACGGGAAGGACTGGAACGCGAACGTGCGCAGCAGGCCCGGTGCGCGGCGCTGGGACAGCCACGCGCCCTCCACCAGGAACGTGCCCGAGCCGCACATCGGATCCACCAGCGGCACGTCCCCCGCGTAGCCCGCGAGCCGGAGGATGCCCGCGGCCAGCGTCTCGCGCAGGGGCGCGCGCCCCACCTCCTGCCGGTAGCCGCGCTGGTACAGGGGAGCACCGGACGTGTCCACGCTCACCGTCCAGCGCTCGCCTTCGCCGCGCACCAGCAGCGTGAGCTCCGGCCCCCCGCCCTCCTCGTCCAGGTGCCCCGCGACCGTCACCTCGCACGGGTCCCAGGCCACGGCCGCGGACTCCAGCACCACGGCCGGCCCCGGGGCCACGGAGCGGTGCAAGGTCACAGACAGCCGCAGCGGCACCTTGCCGTCCCAGACGCCCGCCAGGGGCAGCGCTTGCAGCCCCTGCACCAGCGCGTCCGCGGTGGGCGCCGTGAAGGTGCCCAGTCGCAGGAGCACGCGGCTCGCGGTGCGCAGGTGCAGGTTCGCCGCCTGGTGCAGGCCCGCCGGGCCCTCGCACTCGATGCCGCCCTCCGCGCGCCGGAAGGACAGCCCCCGCTCGCGCGCTTCCGACTCCAGCGCGGGCTCCAGGCCCGGCAGCGTGGACACGTAGATGGTTTCGCCCGTCCGGGCTCGAACGTCCGTCATGCCGGCCGCGTCCTTGCGGCGGAAACCGCGTCCATGGCCGCCTGCTCCAGCGCGCGCTCCATCTGGTTCAGGTCATAGGGCTTGGGCAGCAGCACCACGCGCTCCAGCGCCTGGCCATCCTCCGCCGCCACCGC
Source organism: Corallococcus sp. CA054B (assembly GCF_003611625.1). Classification (NCBI taxonomy): domain Bacteria; kingdom Pseudomonadati; phylum Myxococcota; class Myxococcia; order Myxococcales; family Myxococcaceae; genus Corallococcus; species Corallococcus sp. CA054B. The sequence goes on along the minus strand of NZ_RAVY01000023.1, from coordinate 48,036 downwards.
GCGCGAATCGCCGGACGCGATGATGATGCGCAGGGACGGGTAGCGCCGCACGGCCTCGCGCGCCAGCACCACGCCGGACTTGCCCGGCAGCGTCACGTCCGTGAAGAGCAGGTCGAAGGACTCCTTCGCCAGCGCCTCGCTCGCCGCCTCCGCGCTCTCCACCGCGAGCACGGTGTGCCCCAGGTCCATCATCAGCTCGGACGCGGACTCGCGGATGTCCGCGTCGTCCTCCACCAGGAGGATGCGCAGCGCGCCCTTGGACGGAGCCTCGGCGGGCACGGGCGTGAGCGCACGGTACGGCTTCGCGGCCAGCCGCTGTTCGCGTCCGCGCAGGAGCGCGCGGATCTTCCGCGCCAGGTCCTCACGCCGGTACGGCTTGGACAAGAGGCTCACGCCGGGGTCCAACCGGCCGCCGTGCACGATGGCGTTCTCCGTGTAGCCGGACGTGAAGAGCACCTCGAGGTCCGGCAGGTGCGCCTTCGCCAGCCGCGCCAGCTCCGGGCTGCGCACCGGTCCCGGCATCACCACGTCCGTGAAGAGCAGGTCCACCGGCAGGCCGCTCTGGATGACCGCGAGCGCGCTCTGGCCGTCGTGCGCCTTGAGCACGCGGTAGCCCAGCTCCGTGAGCACCTCCACCACCGTGGCGCGCACCGCCGCGTCGTCCTCCACCACGAGGATGGTCTCCGTGCCGCCCTCCACCGGCCCCGGTCCGTTCTCCGCCGGCTGCGCCGCCGCCTGGAAGGTGCGCGGCAGGTAGATCTTGATGGACGTGCCGTGGCCCAGCTCGCTGTAGATTTTCACGTGGCCGCCGGACTGCTTCACGAAGCCATACACCATGCTCAGCCCCAGGCCCGTGCCGCGCCCCTCCGGCTTCGTGGTGAAGAACGGCTCGAACGCGCGCTGCATCACCTCCTGCGACATGCCGGTGCCCGTGTCGGAGATGGCCAGCAGCACGTACTGCCCCGCCGTCACCTCAGGGTGCAGCATCGCGTAGTGGTCATCCAGCATCGCGTTGCCGGCCTCGATGGTCAGCTTGCCCCGGCCGTCCATGGCGTCGCGCGCGTTGATGGCCAGGTTGAGGATGACGTTCTCCAGCTGGTTGCGGTCCACGGACGTGTTCCACAGCCCGCCCGCGATGACCGTCTCCACCTCCACGTCCTCGCCCAGGGCGCGGCGCAAGAGGTCGTCCATGTCGCGCACCAGCCGGCCCAGGTTGAGCGCCGTGGGCGCCAGGGGCTGCCTGCGCGCGAACGCGAGCAGCTGCGACGCCAGCCGCGCCCCGCGCTCCACCGCGCCCAGCGCCGTCTCCAGGCGCCGCTGCGCGCGCGAGTCCCCCACCGTGTCGCGCTGGAGCAGCTGGAGGTTCCCGCTCACCACCTGGAGCAGGTTGTTGAAGTCATGCGCCACGCCGCCGGTGAGCTTGCCCACCGCCTCCATCTTCTGCGCCTGGAGCAGCGCGGCCTCCGCCTGGCGGCGCTCCGCCTCGCTCTCCTCCAGCGCCCGCGTGCGCTCGCGCACCAGGTCCTCCAGGTGGTCGCGGTGTCGCGCGAGCTCATCCTCCGCCCGCTTCTGCGCCGTCATGTCGTGGCCCTGGACGAAGATGCCGGAGACCCTCCCATCCACCTCGATGATGGGCTGGTAGACGAAGTCCAGGAAGGCCTCCACCAGCGGCCCCCCGGGCTCGCGCTGCAGGTACAGCCCCATGTTGTGCCCGACGAAGGGCTCGCCCGTCTTGAACACCCGGTCCAGGAGCTCGAAGAAGCCCTGCCCGGCCACCTCCGGCAGGGCCTCCCGCACCGTCTTGCCCAGCAGCTCCCGGTGTCCCACGAGCTGGAGGTAGGAGCGGTTGGCCAGCTCGAACACGTGCTCCGGCCCCTTGAGCGAGCACATGAAGCCCGGCGCCTGTTCGAACAGGCGCCGCAGGTGCCGGCGCTCGTCGTCCAGCACCCGGTTGGCCTCCTGCACCGCCTGGGCACGCGCGAGCACCCCGCTCATCAGCTGCGTGCGAGGCCCCCCATCCAGTGACGCCTCCGCGTCACGCACGGCGCGCTTGAGCTGCTGCAGCTCCGTCACGTCCATGGTGTGCTGGAGGATGAAGGCCACTTCTCCCCGCCCATCAAACAGGGGCGTGTGCGTGGCGCTCCAGTAACGGTCCTCCAGCACCACGCCCGCGTCCGTCTGGCGGGGCACCCGGTAGGGAATGAGCGCCAGCGTGTCCAGCGTGCGCTCCGTCAGCACGCGGCTGAACGAATCGCGCAGCATCCGGGTGCTGGCGTTGTTCGGGTCGTCCGGGTCGTGCGGGAAGGCCTCGAAGATGGTGCGCCCGACCAGGTCCTCCAGCCGGCTGGCGGTCACCCGCAGGTAGGCCGTGTTCGCCGTGACGTACCGCAGGTCCCGGTCCACCAGCATGTAGGGATTGGGCGACAGCTCGAAGAGCTTCTGGAAGTCGAAGGGTACCTGCATCCACTCACGGGGAGGACCAGCAACCCTCCCCGCCTTTCCTGGGGCCGCCGCGAACGCGGAAAGGGGTTCCCGCCCAGTGTACGGACATCCCCTCCATCGCACTGGCCAAAAGGCCTGGCCCCCCGTCTTCCCGGACGCCAGGTCTCCCCGGGGGCAGCCTTCTGGACACCACTCAACACAAGCCTTTCCCAGCCACCCGTTGGCCTCGCCACGTCCGTCCGGGCTGTAAGACTGGGCGGGTCTTTCAGACCTCTTGATTCCCGTGATATGAGATTATTACCGCCAAGGCGGTGTAGTCCCACAGAACCGGGGTGTGCGGCAGGGGGTCGCCTTGGACGGGGGAGGAAACGACCTCCCGGCCTTCCGCCAGAGCACTCGCGCCCGGCAGGAGGTCTGTCCCCAGATGCTCGCCGTTCCAGAACCGTTGTCGCTGGATGACTCGGAAGCGGTCACCTCCCGTACGTTCGACCGTCGCGGCTTGACGGCGTCCGTGAGGCAGCTGTCGGTGGTGGCCAACGCGCGCGGGCTGTGGGCGGTGACGCGCCAATGGCTCATCATCGCGCTGTCGGTGGCGTTCGTGGTGCAGGTGGACCGGTGGTGGGCGTGGGTGCTGGCCGCGGTGGTCATCTCCTCGCGGCAGAACGCGCTCTTCAGCCTGGTGCACGAAGCCAGCCACTACCACCTGCTCACGAACCGCAAGGCCAACGACATCCTGGCGGACCTGCTGTGCGCCTTCCCCATGAACATCACCACGGAGGGCTACCGCAAGGAGCACGCGGAGCATCACCGCTACGTCAACACGGAGAAGGACCCGTACTGGCGCACGGCGCAGCGCGACTCCGCGTGGATGTTCCCGCGCACGCGCTGGGGCATGGCGCGGGTGCTGCTGGGGGACCTGGTGGGCTTCTTCACCCCGTCCCACATGCTCATCATCATTCCCTGGTCCTATACGGGCCGCGCCATGGGCAAGGGCGGCCCGCCCCCGTCCCGCGCGGAGCACCTGCGCTACGCGCTGTGGCTGACGGGCTTCATCACCTTCCTCACGCTCACGGGCGGCTGGCTCCACTACCTGCTCCTGTGGTCCATCCCGTCGCTGACGTTGATGATGATGGCCTTCCGCATCCGCGCGGTGGTGGAGCACCCCTTCACCCCCGCCACCCCGGATGAGACGCACGAGACGCGGGACGTGGAGGCGGCCACCTGGCTCGAGCGCTTCTTCATCGCGCCCTTCAACGCCAGCTACCACCTGTCCCATCACCTCTTCCCGTCCGTGCCCTACTACCACCTGCCCGCGCTGCACGAGCGGCTCAAGCAGACGGACCTCTACCGCCCCGGGGAGAACCACTTCCAGACGTACCTGGGCGGAGAGAAGAGCGCGTGGAGCTTCCTCACGTCGCTGGGCAGGGACGAAGCCCGTGATTCATTGCCCGTGAAGGATTGAAGCCGCATCCATCACAGCGTGGCTTGCTTTCCCCTGGAGGCGCCCCCGTGGCGCCTCCAGGCGTGGGAAGGGCCCGCCCGTCCCTGCCGTCACCAGGCGCGCTTCCCTCTGAAGCCAGACGCCCGCCGCGCCGCTGACACAGCGGCCTGGCGTCCTCGCGACGTACCGAAATGCCCCACCCCATGGCTTGAACACAGACGGAGAATCGCGGTGTTTCTCTGCCTGCGATTCGCCAGGTCCCCCCTCCCCCGCCCGCCAATTCCGGCGCGGCGACAGGGCGACCGGGGGACCCCTGCCACGCGCCGCGGGCAGGGGAATGCGGTTCTCCCGGCCCCGCCCTTTTCACCTGGCCGCAGGAGAGAACTTGAGAAGGCAGCTCATTGGGTTCCTCGTGGCGTTGGGCGCCATGCACACCGGCTGCGGTGGCGCGCCGGACTTCACGTCCACCGCGGGCGATGACGACTCGCTGGGAATGTCCGGAGACGCGCTCGCGAGCGCGACCACGATGTTTGACGACGCGCTCGGCTCGGGCTGGCAGGACTGGTCCTGGGCGACGCACAGCCTCAGCGCGACGCGGCCCGTGTACGCGGGCACCCGCTCCATCTCCGCGACGTTCAAACCCTGGACGGGCCTGTACTTCCACCACGCGGGCGTGCCCACCACGGGTTACGGCTTCGTGGAGCTGCAGGTGAACCCGGGCGCGACGGCCAACCCCGCCATCGCGCTCTACGCGAGCGTGGGCGGCGTGGCGAAGTCGCCCGTGGCGCTCAACCCCACCTGCGCGGGCGGCACCCTCAAGGCCAACGCGTGGACGCTGTGCCGCATGCCGCTGGCCACGCTGGGCGCGGCGAACACCACCCTGGATGGACTGGTGGTGATGGAGAACGCGGGCCGCACGCTGGCCACGATGTACTTCGACAACGTGCGCCTGGCGGCGAGCACCACCGCCCCTTCCGCGCCCACGGCCCTGAAGGCCACGGGCTCCGCCACGGACGTGGCCCTCACCTGGGGCACGGTGACGGGCGCCTCGGGCTACCACGTGTATCGCGCCACGTCGCAGACGGGCACGTACGCGCGGCTCACCTCCTCCGCGCTCACCGCCGCGTCCTACAAGGACACCAGCGCGGCCGTGAACACGACGTACTGGTACGCCGTCACCGCGCTGAAAGCGGCCGGTGAGAGCGCGAAGTCCACGGCGGTGTCCGGCAAGCGAACCTCCACCACCGGCGTGAGCGTCAGCGTCACCCCCGCGAGCGTGACGCTGTCGCGGGGCGGCGTGCAGACCTTCACCGCGCTGGTGACGGGCAACAGCAACACGGCCGTCACCTGGAGCGTGCAGGAAGGCGCCACCGGCGGCACCATCACCACCAGCGGCACGTACACCGCGCCCCAGACGGCGGGCACCTACCACGTCGTGGCCACGAGCAAGGCGGACACGACGAAGAAGGCCTCGGCGGACGTCGTGGTGACGGGCCCGGTGGGCAACACCAACAAGTGGGTGTCCGGCTACTACACGGGCTGGAACGCGGATGACTACCCGCCGGAGAAGGTGGACTTCAGCGCGCTCACGCACATCATGGTGGGCCGCGTGACGCCGAACACGGACGGCACCGTGGACGCCATCTTCGACAACTCGAACGGCTCCGCCATGGCGAAGACGCTCTCCACCCGCGCGCACGCGGCGGGGCGCAAGGCCATCATCATGGTGGGCGGCGCGGGCGAGCACGCCAACTGGGTGGGCGCGGCCTCCTCCGCGAACCGGGAGAAGTTCGTCCAGAACCTGCTGAAGACGATGGACGACCACGGCTACGACGGGCTCGACATCGACTGGGAGCCGGTGGAGGAGGCGGACAAGCCGAACCTGCTCGCGCTGGTGCAGCGGCTGCGTCAGGTGCGGCCCAACATGCTGCTGACGTTCCCCATCGGCTGGGTGAACAACAACTTCGCCTCGGACGCGTCGCTCAAGTGGTACCCGCAGCTGGCCCAGTACCTGGACCAGGTGAACGTCATGTCCTACGAGATGATTGGCGTCTGGGACGGCTGGGATTCGTGGTTCACGTCCGCGCTCAAGGGCGAGTCCGGCACCCACCCGACGTCCATCGAGTCCAGCCTCAAGGCCTGGGTGGCCGCGGGCATCCCCAAGGAGAAGCTGGGCATGGGCATCCCGTTCTACGGCCTCGCGTGGCGCAACATCAGCGGCCCGCGCCAGCCCTTCACCCACTGGTCCGACTACGTGGGCGGCGACAACTCCTTCACGTACAAGAAGATCCTGGCGCTCTCCAAGACGGGCACGCTCCGGTGGGACGCGGCGGCGCAGGCCAACTACGTCACGTTCAACACGCCGGTGGAGGACGGGACGGTGCGCTGGATTACGTACGACGGTCCGGAGGCCATCCAGGCCAAGGGCCAGTACGCCAAGGCGAACGGCTACGGCGGCACCATCATCTGGACCATCAACCAGGGCTGCACCGACCCCGCGACGGGCGCCAACCCGCTGCTCACCGAGGTCAAGAAGGCGTTCCTCCAGTAACCGGGACGGCTTGAAGCCAGACGGCCGCGTGGGCACCCGCCCGCGCGGCCGTTTTCATTCGCGAGGCTCAAGCGGAGGGCGGCACGGCGGAGGGCGGCGCCGTGGGAGCCACCGGCTCCGGGCCCCCCGCGTAGACGCCCTGGTAGGCGGGCGGCAGCAGCGCGGCCACCCGGCGCATCATCGCGTCCACCAGCGCCTGGCGCGCGTCGGAGGCACCGGACACCTCCGGCTCCAGGTCCTCCATGCGGAAGGCGGGCCCGAAGGTCACGGTGACGTCGGCGTGGAAGAGCCGCTCGCCGCCCATGTCGGAGTCGTTGATGGGCATCAGCTTCTCCGTGCCCGTGAGCGCCACCGGGACGATGGGCACGCACGCGCGCTTGGCGATGAGCCCCACGCCCTTCTTCGCCTGGAGCAGGCCTCCGGAGCGGCTGCGGCCCCCTTCCGGGAAGATGAGGACGGACTGGCCGCCCTTGAGCAGCTCCACGCAGCGGCGCAGCGCTTCGATGTCCGGCGAGTTGGGCGTGATGTCGATGGTGTCCATCGTCTCCGCGGCCAGCCGGGTCATCACGGTGCCGTGCAGCTTCACGCCGGCCAGGAAGACGACGCGCCGGGGACGCAGCGCCCGGTAGAGCGTGAAGCCGTCCGCGTTGGACAGGTGGTTGCAGATGAAGAGGCAGGGGCCGTCCGGCAGGTCCTTCAGCCCGTACACCCTCGCGTGGGACAGCCGGCCCCACACCCCGTGCATCAGGCCGCGCACGACATGGCGGCGAAGCCCATAGGGGAGCAGCGACATCAGGGCGAAGAGAAGTCGAAGCACAGGCCGGCCCACCTCCTTCTGGAAGATGTAGTCCTGCCCGGTGGGGTGGGTCAGCGGTCCTCCGGGAGCGCTGGACCGCCCGCCTGCCCTTCTGTCATCCAGCCAACGAAGGGCCTCCCCTGCGTGTTATGGGAAACCCCATGAGCGCCGAAGCCACGCCCTCCCGAGCGAAGCGGCCCGTCGAGTACGAGGCCACCGTCACCGACCTCCGCATGGAGACCCACGACACGGCGACGCTGTGGCTGGAGCTGGACGCGAGCGCGGGGCCGCTCGACTACAAGGCAGGCCAGTTCATCAACATCGACCCGCACCAGTTCCGGTCGCTCGCGCAGCAGTGCGCGTACCTGCAGGAGCAGAAGGGGCGCAAGGAGCCGCCGCGCTCGTACTCGCTCGCCTCCGCGCCGCACGAGCGGCACGTGGCCATCACGGTGAAGGACGAGGAGTTCATCCCTGGCGTCACGCGCTACCCGCCGCTCCTGTCGCCCCTGCTGGTGCACGGGCGGCTGGTGGGCGCGAAGCTGAAGGTGACGGGCTTCATGGGGCCGTACGTGCTGCCTGACGACGCGGCGGAGCGGGCGGACCACGTGCTGCACGTGGTGGCGGGCTCCGGCGCGGTGCCGAACTTCGCCATCGTGAAGGACGCGCTGCACCGCGGGCTGAAGCTGCGCCACACGTTCCTCGCGTCCAACAAGACGTGGGGGGACATCCTCTACCGCGAGGAACTGGCCGCGCTGGAGCGGGCGGCGCCGGACCGCGTGCGGGTGGTGCACACGCTCACGCGCGAGACGGACGAGGCGAAGTATGGCCCCCAGGTGCGCAAGGGCCGCGTCGCGGAGGCGCTCCTGCGCGAGCTGATTCCGGCGCCCGACACCTGCCTCGTGTACGTGTGCGGGCCGGCCATCACCCCGTGGGACCGGCGCAAGGCGCTGGAGACGCGCACGCCCGCCACGCCGCGCTTCATGGAGGCGGTGCTGGGCCACCTGCACGAGCTGGGCATCCCGGACAAGCGCATCAAGCGCGAGGCCTACGGCTGACGCTCCTCAGTGCGTGGTGACGTCCACGGGAGGCAGCTGGTCCAGGAACGTCAGCACGTGCTCGGCCGTCTCGCGGGGCTTCTCCATGGGGAACAGGTGCGAGGCGAGCGGCAGCGTGTCCACGCGCGTGCGCTTCATCTCCCGCTCCGCCCGCGCCAGCGCGTCGGGCAGGAATATGTCGGAGCGCTCGCCGCGCAGCACCAGCGTGGGCGCCGTGTTGGCGCGGATGAGCGACCACGGATCCGTGGGGAAGGTCTCGAAGATGCGGGCCTCCCACTCGCGCGGGAAGCGCAGGCGGAAGTCGCCCGCCTCCGTGGGCACCAGCCCGTGCGTGATGTAGTCGCTGAAGCAGTCCGCGTCCCAGTCCTTGAACAGCTTGCGCTGGCGGTACGCGGCGGCCGCCTCCTCGCGCGTCTCCCAGCGCTCCCTTCGCCGCAGCGCGCCCTGCACGATGGCGGTGCGGTCCATGCGGCCCAGCAGCTTCATCAGGCGCAGCGCCCACAGCCGGGACCCGGTGATGAGCACGGGGTCCAACGCCACCACCGCGCGGAACAGCCCCGGGTTCGCGGCGGAGGCCATCAACGTACTCGTGCCGCCCACGCTGTGCCCCACGCCCAGCACGCCAGAGCGCCCCCGCGCCTTCAATTCGCGCGCGAGGTCCTCGCCCAGCTCCTTCCAGGTCGCGAGCGCCTTCGGGTCCTGGCCCGGCACCAGCGGCCGCATGCGCAGGGACACCACGTGGTAGCGGGTCGTAAGCCGCGCGAAGAGCTTCCGGTACGTCTCCGGAGGAAAACCGTTCGCGCAGGCGAAGTGGAGGAGCGGCCCGCTCCCACCCCAGTCATCCAGCTCCAAGGCCATGCCCCTTCCCATCAACACCCTCCCCCGCGTCGCGGCGGAAGGACTTCACGGCTCGCCCCACTCGTATCCGGCGCCCTGATGGCCACCGGCCGGCCCCATCCCGGGACGAGACTCCGTACCCCGACATTCAGACACCGCGAACGCCGCCCTGGGTCCTGCCGCCGAGCCCGACCTCCGGCATCGACGCCATCCTGACCGGGACCCCTGACGTGCCCACGTCCTCCGACATTCCCCCCGGAGGCTTCCTCAAGGAACCCGGCCCTCTGGAATGTCTTCCCGTGCGCATCGCACGAACGGAGGGCATGTAACGCCTGCCCGGCCGCCTCGCACGGCCGCAAAGGCGCGGCCCTTCCGGCGCGGGGGCACACGCCGCCCCCGCCCGTCAGGTCACCTGCCCCACCCTACGGTCCAGGTGGGGCCCGCTTGCGTTCAGGATTCGGACGGCGCCGAGGGCGCTGCGTCCGGCGTGGGCGCTGCGTCCGGCGTGGGCTCTGAAGCCGGCTCCGACGCCGACTCCGCCTCACCAGCGCCCGCGGGCGTGATGCCCAGCAGCCGCGTCAGCCGGGGCTGCACGCCCGTCTCCGCCAGCAGCGCCTGGAGCTGCAGCCGCGCGCGCCGGTTGTCCCGGTGCACGCGCCGCCCGAGGATGAGCTCGTTCTTCAACGAGTGCTCCCACCCGGTCAGCTCCGTCACCGTCACCTGGTAGCCGAACGCCTCCAGCGTCAGCGCGCGGATGACGTTGGTCAGGTGCGAGCCGAACTCGCGCCGGTGCCACGGGTGCTGGAAGAGCAGCGACATGGAGCCGGCCGGCTTCGCCTTCTTCTCCTTCAGCTGCGCGGCCACCTCCGCCTGACAGCACGGCACCACCGCCACGTGGTCCGCGCCGTGCTTGATGGCCGCCACCAGCGCGTCATCCGTGGCGGTGTCGCACGCGTGCAGCGCCATCAGCACGTGGATGCGCTCCGGGTACTCCGCCTGGTCGATGTGCGCCGTCTGGAAGCGCATCCGGTCGAAGTGCAGCCGCTCCGCGCGGCCCTTCGCGCGCTCGGTCAGCTCCGGCCGCCCTTCGATGGACAGCAGCTCACCGCCCGCCGCGTCCTTCAGGAACAGCTCGTAGACGACGAAGCCCAGGTACGCGTTGCCGCTGCCCGCGTCCACCACCAGGGGGTTCGCGTGGCGCTGCTGCACGTCCTCCATGGCGGGCCGCAAGAGGCCCACCAGGTGGTTGACCTGCTTGAGCTTGCGCAGCGCGTCCGCGTTGAGGTTCCCCTCGCGCGTGAGCAGGTGCAGCTCACGCAGGAGCGCGGGGGACTGGTCCGGCAGCAGCTCCTTGCGGACCTGCGGCGCCTTGACGTTGCGTCTCAGACGGACACCACTTCGGTGACCTCCGGGATCATCTCCCGGAGCCGGCCCTCGATGCCCATCTTCAGCGTCGCCGTGGACGACGGGCAGCCCGCGCACGAGCCCTTCATGTGCAGGTACACGATGCCGTCCTCGAAGCGGTCCAGCGTGATGTCACCGCCGTCCTGCGCCACGGCCGGGCGGATCTCCTCGTCCAGGATGACCTGGATGCGCTGCTCCACCGTGCCGTCCGCGGACGCCGTCTGGCGCGCCGCCGCGACCGCCGCCTCGTCCACCACCGGCAGCCCCTCCGACAGGTGCGTGTCCAGCGTGGACATCACGGAGTCGTTGAGCTCGTCCCACTCGCCCGCCTCGCCCTTCGTCACCGTGACGAAGTTCGTGCCGAGCATCACCGCCGTCACGCCCTGGATGTCCATGAGCCGGAGCGCCAGGGGCGACTTCGCCTGCGCGTCGTCCCGGTTGGTGAAGTTCACCGCGCCACCGCCCAGCAGCTTGCGGTCCACCACGTACTTCAGCGTGCTGGGGTTGGGGGTCCACTCGAGCTGGATGTTCACTGACATGCTGTTCTCCCTACGAAAGTCTGCTTCCTCTAAAGGGCGCCGGGCCCCATAGCAACCTGTCCGGCTGTCAGGCAAACGCCCCGCGCCGCCTGTTCACTCCGGATGGAGCCCGACCCGTCACCGATGTAAGACACGGCACCATGCCCTACCCGCCGCGCCTCGCCCACCTCGCCACCAAGGCCGTGGTGGTGGCCAAGCTGAGCCCCACCTACGCGGACGCCCACCGGGTGGACGCCGAGGAGGCCTCCCAGCGCCTCTCCGCCGCCCTCTCCGGGCGCCTGCTGACCTCCCTCCTGGAGGCCACCTGGACGCAGATGCTCGGGAGCACGAAACGTCTCAAGGAAGAAGGCCTCCTGGAAAAGGTGGCCGCCACCCTGGGCGACCGGCCCCAGCGGCCGGGCAAGGTCGCCACCGTGACGGCCGGGTGGAGCGCCTTCCTCATCCTGGTGGACCTGGAGGTGGGCACCGCCAGCGACGCCGCCCGCCGGGTCATGGAGTCCGACGAGGGCCGCAAGCGCGCCGCCGCGGGGATGACGGAGGTCGCCGGCTTCCTCGCCCAGGAGCTCACGCGCGGCAAATAGGACGTCCGGTCGGTCGTGGCGGCAGCCGCCACCCGCCGTTATAGGCTGGCGCTCGGCACGTCCATGTCCGCCCCGCTCCCCACCACGCTGCGCCTGCTCACGTCCATCACCGACGTTCCCGCGTCGGCCTGGGACGCGCTCGTGGGCCCGGAGTCGGTGCCCTTCCTGGAGTGGGGCTTCCTGGCCGCCTTGGAGGAGAGCGGCAGCGTGGTGCCCGAGCGCGGCTGGCACCCGCGCCACCTCACCCTGTGGCGGGGCTCACGCCTGGTCGCCGCCGCGCCCGCGTACCTGAAGGACGACAGCCACGGCGAGTTCGTCTTCGACGCCGCGTGGGCCACCACCGCCGAGCGCGCGGGCATCCGCTACTACCCCAAGCTCGTCCTGGGCGTGCCCTTCACGCCCGCCACCGGCCGCCGCGTGCTGGTGGCCCCTGGCGAGGATGCCCCGTCCCGCGAGGCGGAGCTGTACAGCGCCGCGCTGGAGTACGCGCGCGCGGAGGGGCTCTCCAGCGTCCACGTCCTCTTCCCCACCCCGGAGGAGCTGCCGGTGCTGGAGGCGCAGGGCTACGCGCTGCGCCTGGGCGTGCAGTACCTGTGGCGCAACGCGGACTACCGGACGTTCGAGGACTTCCTCGCCCGCTTCCGCTCCAAGCGGCGCCACCAGCTTCGGCGGGAGCGGCGTGAGATGGAGGACCAGGGCATCACCCTGCGCACGCTCCGGGGCGACGCGCTGGAGGAGGTGGACGCGGCCTGCGCCCACCAGCTCTACGTCTCCACGGTGGACCGCTACCCGTGGGGCGTGCGGTCGCTGACCGAGGACTTCTTCACCCGCCTGCTCGCCGGCTTCAAGCACCGGTGCGAGTTCGTGGAGGCCCGGCGGGAAGGCCGCAGGGTGGCGGGCGCGTTCAACTTCACCGGGCCGAGCACGCTGTACGGCCGTTATTGGGGTGCGTTCGAGGAACATCCATTCCTGCACTTCAACGTGTGCCTCTACCACCCGGTGGAGGACTGCATCGCCCGGGGCCGCGAGCGCTTCGAGCCCGGAGCAGGCGGCGAGCACAAGCTCATCCGGGGTTTCGAGCCGCACCTCACGTACAGTGCGCATCTGTTCCTTCACCCCGGCCTGGACCGGGCGGTGCGCGGCTTCCTGGCGCACGAGCGGGCAGCCGTCGAGAGCGGCCTGCCGCTGTGGTGGGCGGAGACGGGTTTCAAGGAGCGGGTCTGAAGCGTTTCACGCAGGCCCGCCAATGGTTCGCGAAGCGAAGGCAAGGGAGTCCGCAAGCCCATGGCTCAGAAGCACCAACACGATGACGGCCAGGTCGTCACGGAGGCCGTCCCCAAGCAGAAGCTGAAGAGGCCGACGCTCTACAAGGTCCTCCTGCACAACGACAACTACACCACGCGCGAGTTCGTCGTGGCCGTGCTCAAGGAGATCTTCCACAAGTCGGAGACGGATGCCGTGCAGATCATGATGCACGTTCATTACAACGGCATCGGAGTGGCGGGCGTTTATACCTACGACGTCGCCGAGACGAAGCTCAAGACAGTGGAGGCCGCGGCGCGGGACAACGGGTTCCCCCTGCGGCTGTCCATGGAACCCGAGGAAGGCTGAACCGTGGCAGGACCATCGATTGCCAAAGAATTGCAGGCCAGCTTCCGCACCGCGCTCGACGAGGCGCGGAAGATGCGTCACGAGTACCTGACCCTGGAGCACCTGCTCCTGGCCCTCACCCGTGAGTCGCGCACCCGCGAGGTGCTCAAGGGCTGCGGCGCGAACGTCAAGCGCCTGCAGGAGAACCTGACCTCCTTCCTGGAGGAGACGGTCGAGCGCCTGCCCGACGACGTGGACGCCGAGCCGCAGCAGACCATCGGCGTGGAGCGCGTGCTCCACCGCGCCGCCATGCACGCGCTGTCCGCGGAGCAGAAGTACATCGACGGGGGCGACGTGCTGGTCGCCATGTTCCGCGAAGAGGAGAGCCACGCGCTCTACCTCCTGCAGCAGGAGGGCGTGACCCGCCTGGACCTGCTCAACTTCATCTCCCACGGCGTCAGCAAGGACGGCGAGTCCGAGGGCGAGCCGCGCGCCACGCCCGCCGGGGACGACGAGGACGGCGAGTCCCAGAAGAAGAGCCCGCTGGAGGCCTACGCCGTCCAGCTCAACAACGAGGCCAAGGCGGGCCGCATCGACCCGCTCATCGGCCGCGACAAGGAGCTGGAGCGCACCATCCAGGTGCTCTGCCGCCGCCGCAAGAACAACCCGCTCTACGTGGGTGAGGCCGGCGTGGGCAAGACGGCCATCGCGGAGGGCCTGGCGCTCTACATCACCGAAGGCCGCGTGCCGGCCGCGCTCAAGGACGCGGTCGTCTACTCGCTGGACATGGGCGCGCTGCTCGCGGGCACCAAGTTCCGCGGCCAGTTCGAGGAGCGCCTCAAGGGCGTGCTCAAGGCGCTCCAGGAGCTGCCGGACGCCATCCTCTTCATCGACGAGATCCACACCATCGTCGGTGCCGGGGCCACGAGCGGCGGTTCCATGGACGCGTCCAACCTGCTCAAGCCGGCGCTGGCTTCGGGCCGGCTGCGCTGCATTGGCTCCACGACGTTCCAGGAGTTCAAGGCGTCGTTTGAACGCGACCGCGCGCTGTCCCGCCGCTTCCAGAAGATTGAGGTGGACGAACCCAGCGTGGAGGACACCGTCAAGGTGCTGGAGGGCCTGCGCAGCCGCTACGAGGAGCACCACCACGTGAAGTACGGCGAGGGTGCGCTCCAGGCGGCGGCGGAGCTGGCGGCCAAGCACATCAACGACCGGTTCCTGCCGGACAAGGCCATCGACGTCATCGACGAGGCCGGCGCCGCCGAGCGGCTCAAGCCGGAGGGCGTGCGCACGGGCATCGTCTCCGCGCACGACGTGGAGCAGGTCGTCTCCAAGATGGCCAAGATTCCGGCCAAGAGCGTGTCCGCGAGCGAAGGCGTCCAGATCCAGAACCTGGACAAGGAACTCAAGGGCGTCATCTACGGGCAGGACAAGGCCATTGAAGAGATGGTGGGCGCCATCAAGCTGTCGCGCTCCGGCCTGCGCGCGCCGGAGAAGCCCATTGGCAGCTTCCTCTTCTCCGGCCCCACGGGCGTGGGCAAGACGGAGCTGGCGAAGCAGCTGGCGCAGAGCCTGGGCGTGGAGTTCCTGCGCTTCGACATGAGCGAGTACTCCGAGAAGCACACGGTGAGCCGCCTCATCGGCGCGCCTCCGGGCTACGTGGGCTTCGACCAGGGCGGTCTGCTCACGGACGCCGTGCGCAAGCACCCGTACGCGGTGCTGGTGCTGGATGAAATCGAGAAGGCCCACCCGGACCTCTTCAACATCCTGCTCCAGGTGATGGACCACGCGACGCTCACGGACAACAACGGCCGCAAGGCGGACTTCCGCAACATCATCCTCATCCTGACCACCAACGCGGGTGCGCAGGAGATGAGCACCAAGGCCATGGGCTTCGGTGACCCCAGCGTGGTGGTGGACGGCTCGCGGGCGAAGAAGGCCATCGAGCGCACCTTCACGCCGGAGTTCCGCAACCGGCTGGACGGGTGGATTTTGTTCTCCGGCCTGCCCCCCGAGGTCATCCTCAAGGTCGTGGACAAGGAAGTGCGCCTGCTCCAGAAGGTGCTCGACGAGAAGAAGGTCAAGCTGGAGCTCACGCCCGCCGCCCGCGCGTGGCTGGCCGAGCACGGGTACGACCCGGCCTTCGGTGCGCGCCCCATGGCGCGGCTCGTGGACAACACCCTCAAGAAGCCGCTCGCGGAGGCGCTGCTGTTCGGCTCCCTCAAGAGCGGCGGCGTGGCCCGCTTCGACGTCGTGGACGACGCCGTGAAGCTCCAGGCGGAAGCCACCGAGGCCGTGCCGGCTTAAGCCGCCGCGAGGCCCTGAAGCATCCGAGGCCCCGGGCCCCCTTCACATGGGGACTCGGGGCCTTCGTGTTTCCTACTCCGGCTTGGACTCGACCTTGTACGCGCCCACGGCGCTGGAGAGCTGCTCGGAGATGATCTGCAGCGTGGTGGCCGCCTCACCGGTGGACCCGATGCGGGCCACGGTGTCGTCCATCATCTTGGACAGGTCATTCACCGCCAGGGTGATTTGATTGATGCCCACGTTCTGCTGATTCACCGCGGCGGCGATCTGCCGGACGGCGGCGGCGTTGTCCTGGACGATGGAGGACAGCTCGCGCAGGTTCTGCCCGCTGTCGCGCACCTGCGCCAGGCCCGCCTCCATCCGCTCCGCGCCGCGCTCCGTGATGCGCACCGCGGCGGTGACGGAGTTGGCGATGTCGTCCAGCAGCTCCCGCACCCGCGTGGTCGCCTGGATGGACTGGTCCGCCAGGGCGCGGATTTCGCGCGCCACCACGCTGAAGCCCTTGCCGTGCTCACCGGAGCGCACCGCTTCGATGGCCGCGTTGAGCGCGAGCATGTTGGACTGGTCCGCCAGGTCCTTCACCGTCTGGGTGATGCCGCCAATCTGGCGCGTGCGCTCCCCCAGCTCCAGGATCTTCTCCGCGATCTCTCCCACCTGCGCGCGGATGTCGTTGAGGCCCGCCATCGTCTGCTCGATGGAGGCCTCGCCCGCCCTGGCCAGGCTGTCCGCGCGCTCAGCGACGCTGAGCACGCTCTCCGCCTTCTGCGCGGCCAGCGTGGACGTCTGCTTGATCTCCTGCGCCGTCACCTGCGTCTCCTGGAGCGCGGCGGCCTGGCGGGAGATGGTCTGCGCCTGCTCGGTGGAGGACGCGTTGAGGTGGTCCGTGGACTGGGTGAGCGCGGTGGCGGCGTGCTGGAGGTTGACCGTCACCTCGCGCAGCTTGCCCACCATCTGCGAGAAGGAGTTGGACAGCTTCCCCACCTCGTCGTTGCCGCGCGTCTTGATGGGGCGGGTGAGGTCGCCGGACGAAACGATGTGGCCCGCCACGGACGTGAGCTCCGCCAGCGGCCGCACGATGCTCCGGCCGAACAGCGCCGCCAGCACCACGCCGCCCGACACCAAGAGGAGCGCGAACGCCAGCATCTCCCAGCGCAGCGCATTCACCCTCGCGTCGATGAACTCGCGCGCCATGCCCACGTGCACGGTGCCCAGCCGCCCCCTCTCCGCCACGGCCGCGGACACGTCCAGGGCGCGCAGCGTCCTGCCGCCGCGCAGGATGCGCACCTCCGGCACCACGCGCGTGCGGCCCTTGCCCACGCCGGGCTGCGCGTCGAGCGCGGCCTTCAGGTTCTCCGGGAAGGTGCCCTGGAACGAGTGCACCAGCACGAAGCCCGTGGGGTCCTGGATGAAGATGTAGGCCAGGTCCTCGCGCTCGCGGAACGTCTCCAGGAGCGGCTGGAGCGACCCCATGCCCGCGGACACGCCCTGCTCCGCCGCGATGGCCAGGCTCAGCGCCACGGCCTCGCCCTCGCTGGCGTGGCGCTCCTCCAGGTTGGACTCCAGCTGGCGGGTGGCGATGAGGGTGAGCAGCAGCGCCACGGAGGCGCTGATGACGGCCGTGACGAGCACGAACTTCGGCGCGAGCCCGAGCCCGCGCAGGAAGGAGACAGGGAGCGCGGCGGAGGGCTTCAAGGGAACACTCCCGGACGACTGCGGTTTGTTGCTGGGGAACGGCTCACCGAGGCCCACCCTCCGGGCCCCGGGTCGGACGGAACGACGGCCGCTGACAGCTCTGCAGGATGAGGTCCGCCACCAGCGCGAGCGGCGTGCCCCCGTCGGTGGCCTTCAGCTCCACGGCGGCGCGAGGCATGCCGTAGACGACGCTGGACGCCTCGTCCTGGGCCAGCGTGACGCCCCCGGCCTGGCGGATGGCCAGCAGGCCCCGCGCGCCGTCCTCGCCCATGCCGGTGAGCACGCCGCCGCCGCTGCGCCGGCCGTACGCCATGGCCAGCGAGCTCAGGAGCACGTCCCCGTTGGGACACGGACCGCCGTGGCTGCGCTGCAGGCGCGCCAGGCCCACGCTGTCCACCAGCAGGTCATGGCCATCCAGCGGGAAGTACACGCGGCCCGGCTCCAGCCGCTCGCCGTCGCGCGCCACGCCCACCTGGAGCTCGCACACCTGGGACAGCCAGCGCACCATCCCCTGCGTGAAGCCCACGGTGATGTGCTGCGCGACGAGCATGGGCACCGGCAGGTCGCGGGGCAGCTTGGACAGCACCTCCGCCAGCGCGGGCGGCCCGCCGGTGGAAGCGACCAGGCCGAACACGTCCACCCGCGTCCCGCTGGGCACGGGCGGCGGCGCCACGGCGCGCGGACGGCGGGAGATGACGGGCACCTCCGCCATCAGGCACACGGAGTGGGCCAGCTCCCGGCCCCAGCGGCGCAACTCCTCCGCGTTGGTGACGTTGGGCTTGCCAATGAGCTCCAGCGCTCCGGCGCTCATCGCCTGGAAGCCCAGGTCCACGCCGCGCTGCTCCGCCACCGCGCTCACCACCAGGATGCGCGCGGGGGCCTGGGACATGATGTGCCCGATGGCCGCCGGGCCATCCAGGCCGGGCAGCAAGAGGTCCATGGTGATGACGTCCGGGCGAAGCAGGCGCGCCAGCTGCACGGCGCGGTTGCCGTCCCCCGCCCGGCCCACCACTTCAATGCGCGGCTCCTCCGTGAGGAGCGCGGTGAGGGTGTTGGCCATGGTGGGCGAGTCATCCACCACGAGCACGCGAATGGGCTTTTTCGAGCTCACTCGCGGCTCCCCCTGCGGCTCATCACGTCCAGCACCTCCGCGAGCAGGCGGCCCGCGGCGCATTCGCGTTTGCTGAGGAAGCCGTCCGCGCCGGACGACAGGCCGCGCTCACGCGCCACGGCGCTGTCGTGCGCGGAGACCAGGATGACGGGCAGCGTGCGCGTGTCCTTGCGCTCGCGAAGCCGGGCAATGAGCTCGATGCCGTCCATCTCTTCCATGTCCAGGTCGCAGATGACGACGTCGTAGGTGTCCGCCTGCAGCCGCTCCAGCGCCCGCGCGCCGCTGGCCGCCAGGTGCACCTGGAAGCCGCCGGCCTCCAGCATCGCCCGGTGCAGCGCGCGCGCGGTGAGCGAGTCATCCACCACCAGCGCCCGCCGGCTCACCGCGGACACCGTCACCTTCTCCGAATCCGACACCACCCAGTCCGGCCGGAGGATGAGCAGCAGCTCGCCCCGGCTGAGCGTCGCCGCGCCCTGCCAGGCCGCGACCTCACGCACCTCCGACGGCAGCGGGCGGATGACCAGGTCCCGGTCCCCCACCACCGCGTCCACGCCCAGCGCCACGCGCTTGCCACCGCTCTGGACAATCAGCAGCGGCTGGCCCTCCGCGGGCGGAGACGACGCGCGCAAGCCCAGCCGCGCGCCCAGGTCGATGACCGGCAACAGCTGCCCCTGGTATTCCAGGTGCGTGCGGCGCTTGCCCACGCGCAGCATGTCCGGGCGCGCCAGCTGCGTGGACTCCACCGCCAGCATGGGCAGGCCCACGAACTGCTCCAGCGCGCGCACCATCAGGACCGGAGAGCTGCCCAGGTCCACCGGCAGGGTCAGGATGAAGCGCGTGCCCTGCCCGCGCGTGCTCGACACCTCGATGCGGCCCTGCAGCGACTCCACCGTGGCGCGCACCGCGTCCAGGCCCACGCCGCGCCCGGAGGTGTCCGTCACGTCCGTGCGGGTGCTGAAGCCCTCGCGGAAGATGAGCTCGCGCACCTGGTTGTCGTTGAGGCGCGCCACCTCCTCCGCGGTGACGAGCCCGCGCTTCTCCGCGGCCTTGCGCACCTGCGAAAGGTCGATGCCGCGCCCGTCGTCGCTCGCCTCCAGGTACAGGAGGTTGCCCTGCTGCTCCACGCGCAGCGTGAGCGCGCCCTCGTGGTGCTTGCCGGCCTTCTCGCGCTCGGCGGGCATCTCCAGGCCGTGGTCCACGGCGTTGCGCAGGATGTGCACGAGCGCGCCCTGGAGCTTCTCCAGGAGGCGCCGGTCCAGAGACACCTCCGCGCCCACCACCGACAGCCGCGCTTCCTTCCCCAGCTGGCGCGACAGGTCGCGCACCATGCGCTGCAGCGGATCCAGGATGGTGCGCGTGGGGCGCGTGGTGATGGCCTTGAGGCCCTCCTCCAGCGCGTCCACGACGTCGCTCGTCTCCTCGCCGTCGGTGCGCAGGGAGCGGCCCGTGCCGGACAACAGCGTGCGCGCCTCCGCGGTCTCCGCCAGCAAGCCCTGCTTCGCGAGCAGCGCGGACACCCGCTCCAGCTCCCGGCTGCGCTCCTCCACCCGCAGGCGCACCTCGCGCAGGCGCTCCACCTCGCGCATCAGCGACGTCACCTGGGTCGCGCTCACGCGCCACCCGGCGTCGGAGGACTCCCCCGCGGGCTCCAGCGCGGCGGGCGCTTCGGACGGGACAGGCGGGGGACTGACCGCCGCGGGCGGGGCGGCGGCCACGGTGGGCGGCACCTGCGCGAAGGCGCCCCCCGGCAGCACCGCGGCCGCTTCCGGCGGCGGCGCGTGGGCGACCAGCTGGGCCAGCGCGGCGGCGGGGTTCGGCAGGTCGTCCCCGCGCCCGTCCGCGTGCGCCTGGGCGCGCAGCATGAAGAGGTCCAGCCCGTGCAGCAGCACGTCCACCACCGGGCGCGGCATCTTCTGCGTGTGCGCCTTGAGCGGCGCCAGCGCGTCCTCCAGCTTGTGGGCGATGTCGCCCAGGTCCTGGAGCCCCAGCGACGCGGCGCTGCCCTTCAGCGTGTGCAGGTGCCGGCCCAGCCGGGTGTAGATCTTCGCGAGCGCGTCGTTCTCCAGCCCCTCGCGCTCCAGCTCCAGCAGGTCCATGGTGACCTTCTGGATGACCTCCTGGGCCTCCACGGCGAAGCCCGCCACCAGCGGCTGCAGCATCGGATCAACGGGCATGGCGCACTCCCCCGTCGGACCGGCCGAACAGGCGCATCGGGTCGATGAGGTGGATGAGCTGACGGTCCTGGGTGAAGACCTCCACCACCGGGCCCTCCGCACGGGCGCGCGCGGCCTCCACGGACGCGAGCGGCAACGTCGTGGGACGCGGAATCGCCTCGCAGTCGAGCGCGCACAGCTCGCCGTCGCCCCGGTCCACCACCAGCAGCACGGCCGGATCCTGCCGCCACCCGTGGCCGCCCAGGAGCGACGCCAGGCTCAGCGCGGACAGCACCTGGCCCTGGAAGCGCAGCACGCCAATCACGGCGGGCGCGGACAGCGGCACCGGCGTCACCATGCGCAAGGGCAGCGCGGCGCGCAGCGACTCCAGCGGCAGCGCGTAGCGCTCCTCGCCCAGCGGGAACTCGGCGATCCAATGGACCGCCTCCTCCACCGTGGACTCGCCCTGCTCGCGCAGGCGCGCGGCCCGGCGCGCGAGCAGGTCCCGCGTCTCCGACTCCAGGGTTTCGTCCACCACCAGCGGCGTCGCCTTCATTCCAGCGCCCCCAGATTCAGGTAGGCGTCAGCGGACGCCAGATAGAAGCGCGCGGGCAGCGCCTCCGGTCCATCCACCAGCGTGTCCGGTGGCAACTGCCCCGCCCGCGTGCGCAGCGCGCGCATCAGCGGGAAGGCCGCGTCCCGGGCGCCCGCGCGCTCGCGCAGGAGCGCCAGCTCCAGGAGGCCCGGCAGGTAGTCCGGCGCCTGCTTCACGAGCAGCTCCAGCACCGCCGTCGCTCCGGCCACGTTGCCCTCTTCAATCCGCTCCAGCGCCTGCAGGTGCATCCGCGCGGGTGAAGGCGGCGGAGACGGCGGCCGCGTGGGCGAGACCGGCATGGGCGCGGACAGCCGCCGGGGCGCGGGCGTCATGCGCGGCACGGGCACGGGCTGGGCCGTGGGCAGCTGCGCGAAGGTGCGCTCCTCCGGGCGGGGCTTGCGGAAGGCCTGCAGCTCCGGAGGCCCCTCGCGCGTGAGCCCCGGCGGCGCGCGGTCCACCTCCACCGTGCCCAGGAACAGCAGGCCCCCCGGCGCCAGCGCCCGCGCCAGGTGGACGATGGCCGCGTCGCGCGCGGACGGAGAGAAGTACGTGAGCACGTTGCGGCAGAGGATGAAGTCGAACTGCCCGAAGCGCTCCGGCAGCGGCGCCAGCAGGTTCGCCGGAGCAAAGCGCGTCACCTTCCGCACCTCCGGGAGGATGGACACCTGCCGCCCGTTGAGGAGCTCGTAGACGGGGTGCAGCGCGGGGGCGGACTCGCGCCGGGACCACGCGCCGTAGGTGCCGCGCCGCGCGGCCTCCAGGCTGGCCTCGTGCAGGTCCGTGCCCACCACCTCCACCGGCATCCCCGGGGGCGCGCACGCCAGCAGACACGCGGCAAGCGAATAGGCCTCCTCGCCGGTGGCGCACCCGGCGCTCCAGCCACGCAGGTGCATGGCGCCATGGCGCAGCGCGGTCGGGATGCCCTCCTGCGTGATGTAGCGGAAGTGCTCCGGCTGGCGGAAGAAGTACGTCTCCCCCACCAGGACCGCGCGCACCAGCGTGTAGGCCAGCGGCGAGCCCAGCTGCTGCAATTCGCTCAGGACCTCCGTGGACACGCGCCCCCGGGCCAGCTCCGCCCGCAGCACGCGCTCCACCGCCTCCTGGGCGATGGCGTCGTCCCGGAAGCCGGTGGTGTCCGCCACCACTTCCCGGGCACGGGCCAGAAGCCTCGGGTCAAGCCCCGCACTCATGCGCTCCGCTCTTCCTCCACCGGCGCGAGCAGCGCGGGCAGGTCACGCAAGAGTCCCCGCGCGATGAACACCTTCGGATCCAGGATGGGCAGCGCGCGGCCGCCCGTGCGCAGCATGCCCACGAGCCCTTCCTGCAACAGCCCGTGCTCGGCGCCGCCCACCTTCTCGCGCCGGTCGATGTCGCTCGCCTGGAACTCCTCGGGGTCCTTCACCGTGTCCACGGTGAGCGCCAGCGAAACGCCTTCCGTTTCGATGACCACCAGCATCCGCTCCGCGATGGCCACCTTGTGCTGCACGCCCAGCCGCAGCGCCACGTCCAGCACGCACACCGCCTTGCCGCGCAGCTCCACGTACTCGCGCAGGTACGACGGCCCCGCGGGCAACGGCCGCGTCAGCGGCTGAAGCAGGACCTCCTTCACGGAGTCCAGCGGCACGGCGAACTCGCGCTCGCCCACGCTGAGCCGCAGCACCAGCATGGCCCCGGAGCGCGAGCGCCGGCGCGCGTTCTCCAGCGCCTCGCCCACGCGCAAGAGCAGCTCGTCCGCGCGGAAGGGCTTGGCCAGGAACGCTTCCGCGCCGAAGCCCAGGCACGCCTCCGCGCGCTGCTTCTCCGAAGAGATGATGATGACCGGGATGTCCGCCGTGCCCGCGTCCGCCTTCATCCGCTGGAGCACCTCGTCCCCGTCCATCTCCGGCATGGACAGGTCCAGCAGCACCGCCGCCGGGTGCAGCCGCCCCACCTTGTCCAGCGCCTCACGACCGTTGCTGGCCGTGTGGATGGTGTAGTGCCCGGAGAGGATGGCCCGCTCCAGCGCCAGGATGGCGTCGCTGTCGTCCACCAGCAGCAGCGTCGGCAGGCTCACGGTCTTCAGCCCCCGCCCAGGAACTGACGCACTGTCTTGGTCAGCTCGTCATGCGACACGGGTTTCTGGATGAAGGCGTTGGCCCCCGCCGCCGAACCGCGCTGGCGCAGGTCCTCTCCCTTCTCCGCCGTCAACAGGATGACCGGCACCTTCTGCACCTGCGCTTGCGCGCTGGCGCGAACCTCCTTCACGAAGGTGATGCCATCCATGTTGGGCATGTTGATATCGGCGATCACCACGCTCACTGGAACCAACCGCAAGAGCTGTAGCGCGCGCTGCGCGTCCTCCGCCTCCACGATGCTGACCTTGAGGTTCATCAGGTAGATCTTGAGGATGTTGCGGACGGTCGGACTGTCGTCCACCAGCAAGACGTTGGTGCTCACTGTGCCACGGCTCCTCGCGCAGGCTCCGCGGAGTGCGGGATGCGCCTGCGCTGCATGGGTGATCCTACCGTGAGCACTCCGACGGGCGGAAGCGGGGGGCTCCCGTCCGCCGGGAAGCCTGGCAGGCGAAGGTCTGGACTTTCCAGGAAGGTTGGATGGCCTCAGCCTTCCTTGGGCGTGGGGTTGGCGGGGACCCCTTCTGGCGGTGCTTCCACCGTCTCCACCGGGGGTGCGCCTACGGCGTGATAGCCACCGTCGACGTGAATCATCTCTCCGGTGGTGGAGGACAGCCAATCGGACAGAAGTGCACAGGCCGTCTTCGCCACGTGGTCGTGGCTGTCCTTGTCGCTCCAGCCCAGCGGCGCCTGCTTGCCCCAGTACTGAGCCAGCGCCTTGAAGCCCGGGATGCCCTTGGCCGCCACGGTGGCGAGCGGCCCCGCGGCGAGCGCGTTGACGCGGATGCCCTTGGGGCCCAGGTCGCGCGCCAGGTAGCGCACCGTGGCCTCCATGGCCGCCTTGCACACGCCCATCCAGTCATAGATGGGCCACGCCTGCCGGTTGTCGAAGTCCAGCGCCACGATGGAGCCGCCCGCCGTCATCAGCGGCGCGCACGCCACCGCCAGCTCCTTCACGGAGAAGGTGGAGATGCGGAACGCGGTCTGCGCGCTCTCCCACGGCGTGTTGAGGAAGTTGCCGCCCAGCGCGTCCTCGGGCGCGTACGCGATGGCGTGCAGCACGCCGTCCACGCGGCCCCATTTCTGCCGCAGCGCCTCCGTCAGCGCCGGAAAGTGCGCCGGGTTCGTCACGTCCAGCTCCAGCACCTCCGTGCCGGGCTTGAGCCGCTTCGCGCTGCGCTCGGTGAGGGACTTGGCCCGGCCAAAGCCGGTGAGGATGACCTCCGCACCCTGCGCGATCGCGTGCTCCGCGACGCCAAAGGCCAGCGACTGCGGGGTGAGCACGCCGGTGATGAGCAGCTTCTTGCCCTGAAGGAGCATGTCGGTACGTTCTCGAAAGCGAGTGGAAAGAGGGGGCGTGTGCTTACCACTCCTGAACCTCCGAAGGGGCCCCCGGCCCCCGTGTCTTGTTTGCCTCGGATGTACGTCTGTTCAGCATGCCAGGGGCCCTGGCGTCTCCTTTGAGCCCCTCCCACCCAGGGGAATCCGGTGCTCGGTGAAGCTGCGCTCACGCGGGGCATGACTCCATCTGCTCCCTTGAGTGAAGCCCGGCAGCCGGACATGGCGCGGTTCAACAAACTGAGGCGAAAACCCCCCAACGCGGTCCCCATCCAGTAAAAGACCCCCCGCCATGGCGAATTTCCAGGACAGTTTCCTCTCTGGTGGAAACATCGACTTCATCGAGGGGCTCTACGCGCGCTTCCTCGAGGATCCGGGCAGCGTGGACGCGAGCTGGCGCGAGGTGTTCGAGCGCAACGACGGCACGGGCCGCCCCATCTTCAACACGAAGCTTCTGGAGGCTCCGACACCCGCCGCACCGGAGGGCAAGGGCAAGGGCAAGGCGAATGGCGCCGCCGTGCAGGCCGCCGCCGCCGCGCCCCAGGCTCCGGCCGCGCCGGCGCAGGACATCGGGCTGCAGTCGAAGGTGGATCAGGCCATCACCGCCTTCCGCCTGCGCGGCCACCTGCGCGCGAAGCTGGATCCGCTGGCGCGTCCGCGCCCGCAGCTGGGCCACGTGGCGGACGTGGCGCTGATGGACGAGAACCACTTCACGCCCAGGGAGCTGGAGCAGGCGGTGGAGTGCAACAACGTCTTCCCGCAGCAGCGCGTGCGCCTGGCGGACCTGGTCACGCGGCTGCGCCGCACGTACTCCGACCACATCGGCGTCGAGTTCATGCAGATGCTCGACAGCGAGCGGCGCCGCTGGCTCATGAAGCGCATGGAGCACAGCGACAACCGCACGCCGTTCTCCGTGGAGGAGCAGCGGCACATCCTCACGAAGCTGTCGTACGCGGAGGGCTTCGAGAACTTCCTGCACACGAAGTACGTGGGCGCCAAGCGCTTCAGCCTGGATGGCGGCGAGGCGCTCATCCCCATGCTGGACGCGCTCCTGGAAGTGGGCGCCGGCATGGGCCTGAAGGAGCTGGTCATCGGCATGGCCCACCGCGGCCGCCTCAACGTGCTGACCAACATCCTGGGCAAGAAGCCGGATCAGATCTTCAGCGAGTTCGACGGCCCCAAGGACCCCAAGGCGTACCTGGGCCGCGGCGACGTGAAGTACCACATGGGCTTCTCGTCGGACCACGCCACGCGCTCCGGCAAGAACGTGCACCTGTCGCTGGCCTTCAACCCCAGCCACCTGGAGTGCGTGGGCCCCGTGGTGGAGGGCCGCGTGCGCGCCAAGCAGGACCGCGGCGGGGACACCGAGCGCACGCAGGTGATGCCGCTGCTCATCCACGGCGACGCGGCCTTCATCGGCCAGGGCATCACGTCGGAGACGCTCAACTTCTCCGGCCTCAAGGGCTACACCACGGGCGGCACGGTCCACATCGTCATCAACAACCAGGTGGGCTTCACCACCGACCCGTCCGACTCGCGCACCAGCATCTACTCCACCGCCATCGCGCAGATGCTGGACATCCCGGTGTTCCACGTGAACGGGGATGACCCGGAGGCGTGCGTCCACGCGGCGCGCCTGGCGGCCGAGTACCGCCAGACGTTCAAGAGCGACGTGGTCATCGACCTCATCTGCTACCGCCGCTACGGCCACAACGAGGGCGACGACCCGTCCTTCACCCAGCCGGCGATGTACGACCTCATCCGCAAGCACCCGCCGGTGCGCGCGCTGTACGCGAAGGCGCTGGCGGAAGCGGGGCGCATCAGCGCGGAGGACTCGGACGCCATCAAGCAGCGCTGCTTCCAGGACTTCGACGCGGCGCTCACCCGCGCCCGCCAGGAGAGCCAGTTCAAGGAGCCCAACGCGCTGGAGGGCCTGTGGCACCCCTACAAGGGCGGCCTCATGAAGAACGCGCCCCAGGCGTCCACGGCGGTGGCCAAGGCCACGCTGCGGGACGCGCTCCAGAAGCTGGCCACGGCGCCGGAGGGCTTCAACGTCCACCGCGACGTGGAGCGCACGGTGCTCAAGAAGCGCCAGGGCATGCTGGAGAGCGAAGAGCTCCAGTGGAGCGAGGGCGAGTCGCTGGCGTACGCGACGCTGCTGTCGGAGGGCTACGGCATCCGCCTGTCCGGCCAGGACAGCGAGCGCGGCACCTTCAGCCACCGCCACGCGGTGCTGCACGACACGCAGACGGGCGAGGAGTTCACGCCCCTGCGCCAGTTCGCCACCGGCAAGGCGACCTTCAACGTCTGGAACAGCCCGCTGTCGGAGATGGGCGTGCTGGGCTTCGACTACGGCTACAGCCTGGACGTGCCGGACGGCCTCACCCTGTGGGAGGCCCAGTTCGGTGACTTCGCCAACGGCGCGCAGATCATCATCGACCAGTTCATCGCCGCGGCGGAGAGCAAGTGGCGCCGGCTGTCCGGCATCACGCTGCTCCTGCCGCACGGCTACGAAGGCCAGGGCCCGGAGCACTCCAGCGCGCGCCTGGAGCGCTTCCTGGACCTGTGCGCCGAGGACAACCTCCAGGTCTGCTACCCCACCACGCCCGCGCAGATCTTCCACCTGCTGCGCCGCCAGGTGCTGCGCCCGGTGCGCAAGCCGCTGGTCATCATGTCGCCCAAGAGCCTGCTGCGCCGTCCGGAGGCCACCAGCCGCATGGACGACCTGGCCACGGGCGCGTTCCAGGAAGTGATTCCGGACGCGAAGGCGGACGCCGCGAAGGTGAAGCGGCTGCTCCTGTGCAGCGGCAAGGTCTACTACGACCTGGCCAAGGCCCGGGACGAGCGCAAGGACGACTCCATCGCCATCGTGCGGGTGGAGCAGCTCTACCCGTTCCCGCAGGACGAGCTGTCGAACCTGGTGGCGAAGCTGCCGGCGCTCCAGGAGCTGTACTGGGTGCAGGAGGAGCCGCGCAACGCGGGCGGCTGGCACTTCATGTTCCCCCGCCTGCACGACCTCCTCTCCGGCCGTTCGCAGCAGCAGACGGTGAAGCTGGGCTACATCGGGCGCGCCGAGGCCGCCAGCCCCGCCACCGGTTTCACGAAGACGCACGACTACGAGCAGCAGCTCATCATCGAAGAAGCCATCCTCCGAGGACCCCAGAATGGCCGTTGAACTGAAAGTCCCTCCGCTCGGCGAATCCATCACCGAGGCCGTCGTCGGCAAGTGGAACAAGAAGCAGGGTGAGTCTGTCTCCGCGGACGAGCCGCTCGTCGTGCTGGAGACCGACAAGGTCACCATCGACGTGCCGGCGCCCGCCGCGGGCAGCGTCGCGTCCATCGCCTTCAAGGAGGGCGACAAGGTCCGCGTGGGCGACGTGCTGGGCACCATCGAGGCCGGTGCCGGCGCCTCTCCCGCCGTGGCCGCCGCCACGCCCGCGCCCGCCCAGGCCGCGGCGCCGGTGTCCACGCCCGCCGCTCCGGCTCAGGCCCAGGGCGACACGCGCATCACCCCCACCGCCAGGAAGATGGCGGAGGAGAACCGGGTGGACGTGGGCCAGCTGAAGGGCTCCGGCACCGGTGGCCGCATCATGAAGGAGGACGTGCAGGGTCAGCTGAACCGCCCGTCCACGCCCCCGGCCCCGGCCGCTCCGTCCGGTCCCCGCCCCAACGCCGCGCGCGAGGAGCGCGTGCGCATGACGCCGCTGCGCAAGCGCGTGGCCGAGCGCCTCATCCAGGCGCAGTCCACCGCCGCCATGCTCACCACCTTCAACGAGGTGGACATGGGCGAGGTGATGGCGCTCCGCAAGAAGTACAACGACAAGTTCCAGGCGAAGCACGGGGTGAAGCTCGGGTTCATGAGCTTCTTCATCCGCGCGTCCGTGGAGGCCCTCAAGGCGTTCCCGCAGATCAACGCGGAGATCGACGGCGAGGACGTCATCTTCAAGCACTACTACGACATCGGCGTGGCCGTGAGCGGCAGCCGTGGCCTGGTGGTGCCGGTGGTGCGTGACGCGGACAAGCTGTCGCTCGCGGACCTGGAGAAGACGGTCGGTGACTACGGCGGCCGTGCGCGCAACGACAAGCTGACGATGGCCGACCTCACGGGCGGCACGTTCACCATCACCAACGGCGGCATCTTCGGCTCCATGCTGTCCACGCCCATCCTGAACCCGCCGCAGACGGGCATCCTGGGCATGCACAACATCGTGGAGCGCCCCGTGGCCCGCGACGGCCAGGTGGTCATCCGGCCCATCATGTACATCGCCCTCACGTACGATCACCGCCTGGTGGACGGCCGCGAGGCGGTGCAGTTCCTCGTGCGCGTGAAGGAGTGCATCGAGGACCCCGAGCGCCTGCTGCTCGACATCTGACTTACTCCCCCGCACATGACACCGCGGGGGGCGTAAGTCGGGCAATCCCGGAGGGCCGGCTGGACTTCCAGTCGGCCCTTTCACTACAAATAGCTCTGTCTCCCGGTCGTCGGGCAGAACGGGTGGCCTTCCCCACGGCTGCCCTGCAAACGCAAGGAAGCGCAATGGCAACTGGTACCGTGAAGTGGTTCAACGACGCGAAGGGCTTCGGCTTCATCACCCAGGACGGCGGCGGCGAGGACGTGTTCTGCCACCACACCGCCATCAACATGGATGGGTTCCGCACCCTGGCCGAGGGCCAGAAGGTGGAGTTCGAAGTCACCAAGGGCCCGAAGGGCCTGCAGGCGCAGAACGTCCGCGCGGCGTGAAGTGACGCGTCTCAGCCATTCCTCACGGACTGGTTGAAGCAACAGAGGCCCGGCCCCCGAAAGGGAACCGGGCCTCTGCCTTTTGACGGGCCCTGGGGCCGCTCGGCCTACTTCTTCAGGTTCTGCTCGAAGTGGGAGATGACGCGCTCGTACTGGCGCTCGGTGATGAGCGGATCCGGGACCATGTGCGTGAGGCCGGACAGGGGCAGCAGCTGGTGCGGTTTGCCCGCGCGGAAGAGGGCATCCGACAGCTTCAGCGTGTGGAAGAAGTACACGTTGTCATCCGCGGTGCCGTGGATGAGCAGCAGCGCGCCAATGGGGCTGTCCTTCTTCGCGTACGTCAGCAGGCTGCTGACCTCGTAGGC
The DNA here is from genome assembly GCF_003611625.1 of Corallococcus sp. CA054B. Classification (NCBI taxonomy): domain Bacteria; kingdom Pseudomonadati; phylum Myxococcota; class Myxococcia; order Myxococcales; family Myxococcaceae; genus Corallococcus; species Corallococcus sp. CA054B. The sequence continues at coordinate 18,387 of NZ_RAVY01000023.1, read as the reverse complement.
CTGGGGGGTCTCTTCCGGCAGGCCCAGGTAGCGCTCGGTGTAGTGCGTGTCGTAGTCGCGCCAGTCCACCACCGGGGCGCCGGACACCGCGGCCTTGAAGAAGTCCGGGCGCTTCAGCGCGGCCAGCGCCGCCATGTAGCCACCGAAGCTCCAGCCGGTGATGCCCACGCGGGAGAGGTCCATCTCCGGCACTTCCTTCGCCAGCGCCTGCACCGCTTCAATCTGGTCATCCAGGGTGATGGTGGCGAAGTCGTGCTTCACCGCGCGGTTCCACTCGGAGGTGCGCAGCGGCGTGCCGCGGCCGTCCACCTTCACCACCAGGAAGCCGTGGTCCGCGAACCACTGGCTGAGCAGGTGCGCGGCCATGGACTGGTGCACCACCGTGACGGTGGGGCCCGCGTAGACCTCCACGATGACGGGCAGCTTCTGGCCGGGCTTGAAGTCGCGAGGCTTCACCAGCGAGGTCCAGAACTTCTTCGGGCCCACCTGGCGGATCTCGAAGTTCGGCGTGAAGGACGGCTCCTGCGCCACCTCCGGCAGCTCGCCCAGCTTCGTGCCGTCGCCCTTGAGCACCACCGTGCGCGGCATGGCCTTGGGGCCCTGCGTATTGAGGACGACCAGGCCCCCGTTCTTGGACACGAGCCCGTTCTCCACCGCCGGGCCGCTGGTGCCCGTGGCCACCTGCTTCGGCGCCTCACCGAGCTTCACGCGCCACAGGTGGCTCTGCGTGGGGTTCGGGTCACCCGTGAAGAAGAGCGTCTTGTCCGTCTGCACGAAGCGCGACAGGTTGCGGTAGCCCGCGTCCGGCTTCACCACGGAGCGGTCCAGCTCGCCGCTCGCCTTGCGCAGCTCCACCTCCGGGCCGCCGTTGCGCTCGGTGTACCAGAGGAAGCCGGAGCCATCCTCCAGCCACAGCGGGTAGTCCTGGGCCAGCTCCACCCAGGCGTTGTCCTTCTCCGTGAGGAGCACGCGCGTCTTGCCCGTGGCGGGGTCCACCGCCAGCACCTGCTCCTCCGTCTGGAGGCGGTTCTGCACGACGATCGTCAGCGGCCCGCCCTTGTCCCACTTCACCGTGGCCAGGTACGGGTACTTCTGCGCGTCCCACTGCGCCCACACCGTCTTGCCGCCCGTGACGGGGGTGACGCCCAGGCGCACCTTCGCGTTGGCCTTGCCGGGACGCGGGTACGGGAAGATCTCCCCGCCCTTCTCCGGGTGCATCACGTCCACGATGGTGAGCTTCTCCACGTCGGACGTGTCGGACTCCGTGTACGCGATGGACTTCGAGTCCGGGCTCCACCAGTAGCCGGAGAAGCGGCTCATCTCCTCCTGCGCCACGAACTCCGCCAGGCCGTGCGTCTTCTGCGCGGTGCCGCCCTGCGTGACGCGCTTCTCCTGGTTGGAGGCCAGGTCCACCCGGTACACGTCGTGCTCACGCACGTACGCCACCTGCTTGCCGTCCGGCGACAGGCGCGGGTCGATGACGCCGGGGCCCGTCTTCAGCTCCGTGGACTTCCCCGTCGCCCGGTCCACCACGTAGAGCCGGCCGGAGAGGGGCACCAGCAGCTGGGTGCCGTCCTCGGAGAGGCTGTAGGAGGTGAAGCCCCGGGCGCTCACGCGCATGCGCTCGCGGCGGGCCTTCTCCTCGGGGGACAGCGTCTCCTCCGCGCCCTGGAGCAGGGCTTCGGGCGTGAGCAGCTCACGCGCCTGGCCGCCGGCCACGTCGAACGCGTAGAGCATCTGCACGTTGGACGTGGGGGAGGTGCGCAGGAAGAGGACGGACTTCTCGTCCGGGGTGATGCGCGTGCCCACCGGGCGCCCGCTCTGGAAGCGGCGCGTTTCGGCGTACTGGCGCAGGAAGGTGTCCGGCTGCTTTTGCGAAGGGGCCATGGCGGAGGGTTTGCGCTCCTGGGCGATGGAGGGGGCGCTGCTCATGAGGAGAAGCGCGGCGGCGGTGAGGACCTGACGCATGCGTAGCTGAATCCCCGCGCGGGGCGGGGCTCCTTTCGCGGGAAGGTGCGGGCAAGCCTACACTCCGGCCGCCGCGCGGCCCTCCCAACGTCCTGCCCCCGCGAGGATTCCCACCGGAAGCGGACAGGTGCCGGGCGGGACCTCCCGCTACTTCAGGTTCTGCTGGAAGTGGGTGATGACGCGCTCGTACTGACGCTCCGTGACGAGCGGGTCCGCCACCATGTGCGTGAGGCCGGACAGGGGCAGCAGCTGGTGCGGCTTGCCCGCGCGGAAGAGCGCGTCCGACAGCTTCAGGGCGTGGAAGAAGTAGACGTTGTCGTCCGCGGTGCCGTGAATCACCAGCAGCGCGCCGATGGGCCCTTCCTTCTTCGCGTACGTGAGCAGGCTGCTGACCTCGTAGGCCTGGGGGCTTTCTTCCGGCAGGCCCAGGTAGCGTTCGGTCGCGTGCGTGTCGTAGTCGCGCCAGTCCGTCACCGGCGCGCCCGCGACGCCGGCCTTGAAGAAGTCCGGTCGCTTCATCACGGCCAGGGCGGACATGTAGCCGCCGAAGCTCCAGCCAAAGATGCCCACGCGGCTCAAGTCCATCTCCGGCACCTCCTTCGCCAGGGCCTGCACGGCTTCAATCTGATCATCCAGGGTGACGGTGGCGAAGTCGTGCTTCACGGCGCGGTTCCACTCGGAGGTGCGCAGCGGCGTGCCGCGCCCGTCCACCTTCACCACCAGGAAGCCCTGATCCGCCATCCACTGGTCCAGCAGGTGCAGGGACATGGACTGGTGCACCGTGGTGACGATGGCGCCGCCGTAGATGTCCACGATGACGGGCAGCTTCTGGCCAGGCTTGAAGTCACGGGGCTTCACCAGCGAGGTCCAGAACTTCCTCGCGCCCACCTGACGCACCTCGAAGTCCGGCGTGAAGGGGGGCTCCTGGGCGACGGAGGGCAGTTCACCCACCATCATGCCGTCGCCCTTGAGCACCAGCGTGCGCGGCAGGGTCTTGGGGCTCTGCCTGATGAGGACGACGAGGCCCCCGTTCTTGGACACGAGCCCGTACTCCAGGGCGGGACCGCGGGTGCCCGTGGCCACCCGCCTCGGCGCCTCACCGAGCTTCACGCGCCACAGGTGGCTCTCGGTGGGGTTCGGGTCGCCGTTGAAGAAGAGCGTCCGGTCCGCCTGCACGTAGCGGGTGAGGCTCCGGAAGCCGATGCCCGGCTTCACCACGGAGCGGTCCAGCTCCCCGTTGGCCTTGCGCAGCTCCACCTCCGAAGCGCCGTTGCGGTCGGTGTACCAGAGGAAGCCGGAGCCATCCTCCAGCCACAGCGGGAACTCCTGGTGCAGGTCGATCCACGCCGCGTCCTTCTCCGTGAGGAGCACGCGCGTCTTGCCCGTCGCTGTATCGACCGCGAGCAGCTGCTCCTCCGTCTGGTGACGGTTCTGCACGAGCAACGTCAGCGGCCCCCCCTTGTCCCACTTCACCGTGGCCAGGTACGGGTACTTCCGCGCGTCCCACTGCGCCCACACCGTCTTGCCCCCGGTGATGGGCGTGATGCCCAGGCGCACCTTCGCGTTCGCCTTGCCCGCGCGGGGATAGGGGAAGGAGGCACCGGGCTGCTCCGGGTGCATCACGTCCACGACGGTGAGCTTCTCGACCTCGGACGTGTCGGACTCCGCGTACGCGATGAACTTCGCGTCCGGGCTCCACCAGTAGCCGGAGAAGCGGCCCATCTCCTCCTGCGCCACGAACTCCGCCAGGCCGTGCGTCTTCTGCGCCGTGCCGCCCTGCGTGACGCGCTTCTCCTGGTTGGCCGCGAGGTCCACCCGGTACACGTCGTGCTCACGCACGTACGCCACCTGCTTGCCGTCCGGCGACAGCCGAGGGTCGATGACGCCGGGGCCCGTCTTCAGCTCCGTGGACTTCCCCGTCGCCCGGTCCACCACGTAGAGCCGGCCGGAGAGGGGCACCAGCAACTGGGTGCCGTCCTCGGAGAGGCTGTAGGAGGTGAAGCCCCGGGCGCTCATGCGCATGCGCTCGCGGCGGGCCTTCTCCTCGGGGGACAGCGTCTCCTCCGCGCCCTGGAGCAGGGCTTCGGGCGTGAGCAGCTCACGCGTCTGTCCGCTGGCCACGTCGAACGCGTAGAGCATCCGCACGTTGGACGTGGGGGACGAGCGCAGGAAGAGGACGGACTTCTCGTCCGGGGTGATGCGCGCATTCACGGGCCTCCCGTTCATGAACCGGCCCGTTTCGGCGTACTGGCGCAGGAAGGACGAAGGATCCTGGGCCAGGACGGGCAGTCCCAGGAGGAGCAGCGCGACGGTGACGAATGGACGCATGCGTGATTGAACCCCGCGGTACGGGGCTCCTTTCGCGGCAGGATGGACATCCCCCTGAACGCCGGAGCCTGGAGGGGATTTCGTCCCGCATGAATTCGAAAAATGACGACGCCCTGCGCCATCTGCGCCTCGCGGGCGTGGTGCGGCTGGGCCTGGGCGGAGGCCGCGGCCCGATGGATGCCTACGTGTTCGACCCGCACCGGCTCGCGCTGCCCGCGTGGGCGTGTGCCCTGGGCGACGCGGGCCCCCCTGCCCTGCTCGTCACGCTGGACCGGCACCTGGACATCGTGGTGCCGGAGCGCCCCGCGGACATGCCGGACCGCTCCGCCGGTCTGCGCGCGCTGGACGAGCACGCACGGTGGCAGCTGGACGTGCGCAACTACGACCACATCCTCGCGGCGATGGAGGCGAACCTCGTGGGCGACGCGTTGATCATCGCGCGCACCCGGCCCCGGGGCTCCTTCGCCGGGGACACCTACGTGGACACGCGCGGGCGCTCGCACCGCATCGTGACGGCGACGACCGTGGACCGCGCGGCGGAGGCGTACCTGCACCCCGGCCCCACGGACGCGGTGCGCGACGTGCTGGAGGCCGCGCCCGCCGTGCTGCTGGACGTGGACCTGGACTGCTTCACCAGCCTGAGCGACGCGGACCCCACCACCGTGCTGCCGTGGCCGAAGGCCGTCATCCGCGAGTTCCTCCTGCCGCCCGACTCGGAGCCCTTCTGGGACGCGGTGCTGGGCAAGGCGGTGGCGTTGACGCTCGCGCGCGAGCCCCACCACTGCGGCGGGCTGCTCGCGTCCGGAGAGCTGTTCCGCGACGTGGCGGAGGTCCTCTTCCGCGAGCTGCTGCGCGTCGAGCCGCCCTGAAGCGTCCGGAGCCGGCTCAGGGCGAGTCGAGGAAGTTGGGACGGTAGTCCGTCACCTGCCCGCTGCTGAGCGACAGGCGGCTGCCCACCGGAGGACGGTCGCCGTTGAGCACGTAGCCGAAGTCGATGCGGAACGGGAACACGTTGAACTGGGGGAACAGCACCCGCAGGCCCACGCCCACGGTGGTCACCATCTCCGGCCGCTCGTTGAACGCGCTGCCCGAGTCGAGGAAGAACACGCCGCCCACGTGCACCGTGCGCACGACGAGCGGCGCGGTGCGGTACTCCAGGTTCACCAGCAACAGCCGCTTGCCGGAGTACGCATCCACCGCCGCGCCGCGCAGGCCGTTGCTGCCGCCCAGGAGGCTCACGCGCTCGGACAGGTCGTCGATGTTCACGTCCAGCAGGCCGCGCGCCACGAAGCGCCCCCCGAGCACGCGCGGCGACACCTGCACCAGCTCCGCGGCCCAGCGGCGGTTCGTCCAGCCCTCCTTCACGCCCGGCCGCGGTGCATTGAATTGCTGGCGGACGGACGCGGCCGCGGACGCGGTGGTGAGCGCGTCACCCCAGTGCACGCGGTAGCGCAGGGACAGCCCCCCTTCCGCGAAGTGCGCGGCGGACGGGAACACCGGCGGCGCGTAGCGCAGCGTGGCCAGCACCGAGTGCCCCAGCTGGAAGTCCTCCGACAACGCGTAGGAGTCCACGTTGCGGAGCACGTCGTAGCGGGCCTCGAAGGCGCTCAAGGAGAAGTTCGCGTACCCCGCGTCCTCCGCGCGCGGCAGGTAGTTGCGGCGGAACCAGTCCGTCTGCACGTCGGTGAGCCGCGACGCCACCGGCGCGGCGTAGGCGTAGTGGTAGGCCCCCGCGCCCATGCCCACGTTCCACTTGTAGCGCTGGCCGTAGGAGCGCGTGTACGTGGCGCCCGCGGCCACCTCGCGCGCGTTGTAGATGTACGGCACGGGTTCGCCGTCCGGGAACGGGAGCTGCCAGATGTCCGCGCCCCGGAACTGCCGCGCGGTCTCCATGTTCCACGCCACGGACGTGCTCAGGCTCCACGGCGTGGCCAGCGAGTACAGCGGCCGGCTGACGACCAGGCTCCCGCGCGAGCCCTCCGCCTTCCCCGTGTCGCGGTTGATGAGCACCGCCGCGGACTCCGTCAGCGACCAGCGGCTGCCGAGCACGCGCCGGTCCGTGTAGCTCTGGCCGAAGCTGAACGTGTCCAGGCGCATGATGAAGTCCAGCGCCACCTTCTTGCCGCGCCCCAGGAAGTTCTGCTCCGTGCCCTGGAGGCGCAGGTACAGCAACAGCGAGCCCACGGCGGAGAACTCGTTGTTGAGCCGCAGCGACCACAGGTCCTTGGTCACCAGCAGCAGCGCGACCTTGTCCGGTGCACTGCCCTTCACCGGCACCGCGCGCACGACGGAGAACAGGCCCAGCTTGCGCAGGTTGCGCACCGACTCCGCGACGAGCGCCTCCGAGTACGGCTGCCCCGGCGAAATCAGCACCTCCTGGCGGACGACCTCATCGCGGGTGCGGACGTGGAAGATGTTGAGCAGCGATGGATAGGGATCCATCGGCGCGACCACCTCCTCCGCGGTGACGAGCACCTCCTCCAGCACCTTGCCCTGGGGCTCGGGCTCCACCTGGCGCTCGACCTCGCCCAGGCCCCAGGCGATGAGCGCCTCCTCGTAGTTCTTCGTGCGCTCCGCGTCCGTGGTGGCCACGGGCGCCTGCGGGCCCTCCGGCCCCACCGGGACCTCCTCCGAGCGGGGCGGCGGCGCGACCTCCGCGTTCGACACGCCCGACGGATCGACGTCCGGCGAGCGCACCGGCGCATCCGGCGGCACGACGTCCTGGGGCTCGCCGGAACCCTGCTCGGGGGGAGCCTGCTCCGACGGCGCGCCCGTCGCGGCGAGCACGGTGACCAGCAGGACGGGCAGTGAGAGCGGCACGCGCGCATCCTGTCATGCGCTGCGCCTGCCGCCAGCCTCCCCTCACTCCAGCGCGGTGCGCAGGTCTCCCGGCCGGGCCATGGGCAGCTTCTCCCCCTTCGCGATGGCCGCGACAATGCGGGCCAGCTGATCCACCCCGTCCGACAGCGCCGCCGGTCCCGGCTGGAGGATGTAGGAACTCCTCACTTCGTAGAGCTGGTCGTCCACCACCGCCCGCACGCCGGACCAACCCGGCCGGGAGGCAATCTTCTCCCGCTTCGCCTTGCGCCCGCACCAGCTGGCGATGACGCCCTCCGGGTCGCGCTTCGCCACCTCCTCCGGCTCGAAGATGCGGCCCTTCGCCCCCTGCGACGCGCGCGACTCCTGGCACACGTCCACCCCACCCACCACCTCCACCAGCTCCGAACACCAGCGGATGCCGGAGATGAGCGGCTCGTGCCACTCCTCGAAGAAGATGCGCGGCCGCTTCGGCAGCGACTGCGCCGCGTCCGAGTGCCGCTCCAGGTTCTTCTCCAGCTCCACCGCCAGCGCCTCCGCGCCTTCCGCGCGCCCCACCAGCGCCCCGGTGAGCCGCACCGCCTGCAGGATTTCCGCGAGCGAGCGCTGGTTGAACAGGTACACGGGCACCCCGCGCTTGCAGAGCTCCCGGCCGATGTCCGCCTGCAGGTCGCTGAACCCCAGCACCAGGTCCGGCTTCAGCTCCAGAATCCGCTCGAAGTTCGCGTCCAGGAACGAGCTGACCCGCGGCTTCTTGCGCGCCTCCGGAGGCCGCACCGTGAACCCCGACACGCCGACGACCAGGTCCCCCGCGCCAATGCGGTAGAGCACCTCCGTCGTCTCCTCCGTCAGGCACACCACCCGCCGCGGATGACGCGGCGCGGACGACAACAGCGCGGACAGCAGGGCATTCATGCGGGAAACCCTAACCCGCCCGGGCCCCCGTCACCGGGAATGACGCGACGCACCAGCTGCCCCGGAGTGTGCGGCAACGGACGCTGATTTCCCCGTTTTCCAACCGCCACCGGGGGACTCGGTGCGCACGGGAAGTGCGGGAGTGCGAGCGCGCCGCGCGGGCCGGAAACTCGGCGCCGGGGCGCGGCGATGATAGCGGCACGTCTCTTGGGCGGTTTTCAAAGGCGGTGCTAGCATCCGCCGGGTCCGAAACGACGTATGCGGTCCATCTCTTCGCTTTGGGGGAACACATGATCGAAAGCGACGCCCGCCGCCAGGGCGCGCCCGCCGACGTGACGGATCCCCTGCTCGGGCGGATCCTCAACGAGCGCTTCCGCATCCTGGAGACGCTTGGCGCCGGAGGCATGGGCCGCGTCTACAAGGCCATGCAGGCCCCGTTGGACCGGCTGGTGGCGCTCAAGGTCCTGAACCCGCAGTACAGCGGCGAGGGCAAGGACCCGGGCTTCCAGAAGCGCTTCTTCCTGGAGGCCAGCGTCACCGCGAAGCTGCGCCATCCGAACACCGTCACCGTCATCGACTACGGCAAGACGGAAGACGGCATCTATTACATCGCGATGGAGTACCTGGAGGGGCTGACGCTGTCGCAGCTGCTCACCCAGGAAGGGCCGCTGCCGTGGGAGCGCGCGCTCGCCATCGGGCAGCAGGTGGCCCGCTCGCTGCGCGAGGCGCACAAGGTCGGCCTCATCCACCGCGACCTGAAGCCCGCCAACGTGATGATCCTCAACCAGGAGGCGGATCACGACGTGGTGAAGGTGCTGGACTTCGGCCTGGTGAAGTCCTTCTCGGGTGACGCCTCCATGAAGGAGGACACCACCCTCACGCAGGCGGGCGTCATCCTGGGCTCGCCGCAGTACATGGCGCCGGAGCAGGCGCGCAACATCGCGGATCCGCGCAGCGACGTGTACAGCCTGGGCGTGGTGCTCTACCAGGTGCTGATGGGCCGGCCGCCCTTCCAGGCGGCGCAGAGCATTGACGTCATCGTCAAGCACATCAACGACCCGCCGCCCCCCTTCCACACCGTGTGGCCGGACCACAACGTGCCCGCGGAGGTGGAGGCGCTGGTGATGAAGTGCCTGGCCAAGCGCCCCGTGGACCGCTACGCGTCCATGGACGCCGTGCTCCAGGGCATGCGCACCGCCGCGTCCGCGTCCGGTGTCAGCGGCGTCTTCACCACGCGCACCGGCCTCAACGCGGTGGGCTCCGGCCCCCACAGCGGTCCGCACAGCGGCATCCACAGCGGCCCCCACCAGGCGCTGGGCTCCGGCCCCACGCCCGCGCCCAACACCATGGCGCTGGACATCTCCGTGGACGAGGCCGGCGGCCTCGCGAAGAAGTCCCGGAAGGGCCTGGGCATCGCGCTGTTCGGCGCGTCCCTGTTCGTGGGGCTGGGCGTGGCGGGCATCTTCGTGCTGAAGGGGGCCCAGAAGCCCCCGGTGGAGCCGGCCGCCTCCGCCCCGGTGGCGCGCACGCCCGTCGCGCAGCCGCCGCCCGCCCGCGAGCCCGCGGCCGTCGCGGAGACCGCCCCCACGCCGCCGCCCGCCGCTCCCCGGCCCGTGCGCTTCGACCTGGACAGCGAGCCCCAGGGCGCGGAGGTCATGCTCGACGGCAAGGTGCGTGGCACGACGCCGCTGGTCATCAACCACACCCCTGACGGCCCGGGCCTCGCGTCCGTGGAGGTGTCGTTCGCGATGGACGGCTACCAGACCGTCAGCAAGAAGTACGCGGGCGAGCCAGGCACCACCGTCAACGTCTCCATCAAGCTTCCGCGCATCAAGAAGCAACCGGGACCGAAGCCTTCCCCCAAGGCTCCCAGCTCCTCGTACAAGGACGATCCGTACCAGTGAATCCCCCGACAGCCTTCCGACGTGGGGCGCTCCTCGCGCTGTGTCTTTGCGCGACCGAGGCCCTGGCGGACGCGCGACTTGAAGCGCGCCGCCACTTCCGCAATGGCATGAACCTCATCGAGCAGAAGCAGTTCGATGAAGGCATCGCCGAGCTGGAAGCGGCCTACAACATCAAGCCGCACCCCAGCGTCCTCTACAACATCGCCCGGGCGTACCAGGACGCGGGCCGGCTGGACGAGGCGCTGGAGACCTACAAGCGCTACCTCGCCTCCAATCCGCCGGACGCCGCCAACGTGCAGGCCCAGGTCACCCGCCTGGAGTCCACGCAGAAGGCGGCCCAGGCGGAGGCGCCCACCCCCGGCACCGAGACCGGCACGACGGGCACCACCGGCCTGCCCATGCCGCCGCCGCCCCCCACGAGCATCCAGGCCCAGCAGCAGATGGCCACGCTCATGGAGCGGCTGGAGAAGGCCGTCGCCCGCGCGGAGTCCATGTCCGCCCAGCCCCAGGGCGCGCAGCAGCCCGCGGCCACGCCCGGCCCCACCGTCAGCTCCAGCGGCAGCGCGGAGTCCGGGGACACCTCCGGCGACCAGGGCCTGGTGCCGTATGAAGAGCGCGTCGTGACGGCGAGCCGCCGCGCCCAGTCCTCGCTGGAAGCGCCCAACGCCACCACCGTCATCACGGCGGAGGACATCCGCCTGTCGGGCGCCACCACGCTGCCGGAGCTCCTGCGCCGCGTGCCCGGCGCGGACGTGATGGCCATGGGCGTGGGCAGCGCCAACGTCAGCCTGCGCGGCTTCAACCAGCGACTGGCCAACAAGGTGCTGGTGCTGGTGGACGGCCGCACGGAGTACCAGGACTTCCTCGGCCTCACGGTGTGGGCGGGGCTGCCCATCGGCCTGGAAGAAATCGATCGCATCGAGGTCATCCGCGGACCGGGCAGCGCGCTGTACGGCGCCAACGCGATGCTGGGCGTCATCAACATCATCACCCAGGCCCCCGGCACCGGCCGGCGCGCGCGCTTCGGCGCCATGGCGGGCGGTGGCAACACCGTGCAGGGCTCCTTCGTCAGTCACGGCCAGAACGGGGCCCTGCGCTACCGCGCGTCCGCCGCCTACCAGCAGCAGGACAAGTGGAGCCGCGATTACGAGACCGGCCGTCCGGACTTCGCCCTGCAGGGGCCCGCGGATCCGGACCTGGGGCAGCGCGGGGCTCGCGCCAACCTGTCCACCGTCTACACGTTCCAGGAGGGCCAGGCGATTGGCGTCTCCGGAGGCGTGCACCGCTACCTGACGGAGATCTATCCGCTGGGCCTCCTGCGCAACTACTACATCGACGGCCTGGGCGCGTACGCCAAGGCGGACGTGGAGCTGGGCGCCGTGAAGCTCAAGGCGTTCTGGAACCACCTGTCCGGCGACGCAGGTCCCCAGTACGAGGCCATTGGCCAGCGCTCGCTGGGCACCAGCGTCGCGTCCAACGTCTTCAACGGTGAAGCGCTGTACGCGCGCGGCTTCGAGCTGGCCGGCGAGCACCAGGTGAACATCGGCGTGGAGGGCCGCTTGAAGCGCGTGGCCTTCACCTACCTGGACGGCCTGCGCGAGGAGTTCCACGCGGCGGCCTTCGTCCAGGACGAGTGGCGCATCGTGCAGCCCCTGCGCCTCATCGTCAGCTACCGCGTGGACCGCCACCCGCTGCTCGACAAGGGCAACCCGGGCATCGCGCAGTCGCCGCGCCTGTCCGCGGTGTTCCAGCCCATGGAAGGGCACGCCTTCCGCGCGTCCGTGGCCACCGCCTTCCGCGAGCCCACGTTCCTGGAGAGCTACACCCGGCTGCCCGTGCCCGTGCCGGGCGTCAACGGCGTGAGCCTGCTGACCACCGGCAACCGGACGCTGCGCCCCGAGCGCCTCAACGCGCTGGAGCTGGGCTGGCGCGGTGAGTCCCCGCGCCTGGGTCTGGACTGGGACGTGGCCCTCTACCAGAACACGGTGAAGGACCTCATCGCCCTCTCGCCCGTGCAGTCCCTGCCCGCCGGCGAGTCCTTCGACAGTGGCACCGGCAACTACCTGCTGGGCCGCTCCATGTTCACCAACGAGGCCGCCATCTACACCGCGCGCGGCGTCGAGGCGGGCATCAACGTGTCCCCCATCGACGGCCTGGGCGTGAAGGCGAGCGCCGCGTACCAGCACGTCAGCTCCGACCTGCCGGATGAAGGCCAGTGCGGAACGTGCAGCCAGACGCCGGCCTTCCGCCTCTTCGGCGGCGTCACCTACCGCACGCGCACGGACCTGGAGTTCGGCATCGAAGCGGCGTTCACGACCTCCACCACCTGGGTGGAGCGCGAGCCCTCCGCGTCGGATCCGACGCGCGTGGACCTCATCGCCAACAACCTCCCCGCGTACACCGTCGTCAACGCCCGCGTGGGCTACACCGTGGTGAAGGACTTCGTCTCCGTGGCGCTGCAGGGCAGCCAGCTCGGTGGCAGCCACGCGGAGCACCCCTTCGGCAACCGCATCGAGCGGCGCGTGTTCGCCAACCTCACGGTGACCCCATGAAGCGCGCCCTTCCCTTCCTCGCGTTCACGCTCGCGTCGCTCTTGTCCGGCGGCTGTGATGCCCCGGACGTGGTGCCCACGGCGGACGGCCGCCAGCACACGCGCACGGCCCGCATCGAGGGCAGCCTGGTGGTGCAGTCGCGCGCCCGCGGCAACGCCATCGTGTTCATCTACGACGCGGCCAACCCGCCGCCGCCCGCGGGCTCCGGCCGGCCGCTGGCCTTCACCGTCGTCACCGCCGCGGAGCTGTTCGGCGCGTCCCTGGGGGACAGCTCCACGGGCCCGTTCACGGCGCCGTTCTCGCTGAGCCTCGTGGAGCCGGGCCGCTACATCCTGCGCGGCTTCATCGACGCGGACACCTGCCGGAACATCCCGCAGCCCTGCCACGTGTCGGACTTCAATCCCTGGTACGGCGTCACCTCCGAGCCCAACGCGGGCGACGTGGGCGGCGGCGCGGTGGACCCCGCCAACGGCGCCACGCGCGTCCTGGAAGTGACGACGGACGCGGACGGCTGGCCCCAGCCGCTCTCCGGCGTCTCCGTGTCCTTCGCGGACTCGGCCACCGTGCCCGTCGACCGGCCCGCGTTCCAGACCGCGGACGCGCGCGAGTTCAACACCGCGACCACGCCGCTGAAGACGCTGACGCTCACGCCCCAGGTCCTCACCGGCGCGGTCGACCAGCGGCCTCCGGGCTTCTGGGTGCAGCTGATCGACGCCAACAAGGACGGCGTCCCGGACGACGCCAACGGCGACGGCGTGCCGGACTTCTGGCCGCGCGTCATCGTCCGCAAGCTGGCGGACGGCGTGACGGGCTACGTGGACGAGAACGACCTCAACCGCGACGGCATGGTGGATGAAGAGGGCGTGGACTACGCGCGCGCCAACGGAGGCAAGGACGGCAAGCCGGACGTGACCGTGCTGGCGGCCGGGCTGGTGCCCGATCCCCTGCTCGCGGCGCTGCTCGACGAACAGGGGAAGCCCCGCACGCAGCCTGTCTTCGTTCCGCAGCTGGTGGTGGCCATCCGCGCCCAGGCGCTGGACGCGCGCGACCCCGCCGCGCCCGCGCCGCTCGCGGCCGTGCCCCCGGGTCGCTACAGCGTCACCCTGCTGCAGTCCACGGGGCAGACGTGGCGGCTGCCCAACGAGTTGGATCCGGTGCTCGCGGAGGCCGTGGGGCTGCCGGGCGTGCCGTCCCAGGCCTTCGTGCTGGAGGTTCGCTGAGGTCGTTTTCGCCCTCCTGAAATCGCGGCGGGGAGCCCTGGTTGCTTTGACTTCGCAGGGCCCTTCCGCGACCATGGGCGAAGCCGCTGGAGGCGTTTCCTCCCCGAGGTTTTGATTCCGATGAAGGCCGGTCCTCTCTCCGCCCCCGAAAACGCGCCCCCCCGTCCCACGGGGAGCACGCCCACGGTCCGTCCGACCGGGGGGACCGGTCCGCAGCGCGTATTGCTGGTGGACGACAGCCGCTCCATCCGGACGCTGCTGAAGATCTACCTCATGGCCCGCAGCTTCGAGTTCCTGGAGGCGGAGTCCGCCGAGGAAGGCCTCAAGGTCGCCGAGGCGGAGCAGGTGGACCTCATCCTCACCGACTTCCACATGGATGGGATGAACGGCGCGGACTTCGCCGGGCAGATCCGCGCCAGCAGCAACGCCAGGCTGTCCAAGGTCCCCATCCTGATGATGACGGGCGACCCGAACGTGGCGGAGGTGCGCGCGCTGGGCCAGAAGGCCGGCATCAGCGCCTTCGTGCGCAAGCCGGTCAGCTGCGCGCAGCTGATGACGCTGGTGGACACCATCCTCCCGCTGCCCCGCGCCGCCGCGAAGTAGCGCCCGCTTTCAGCTCAGGCCGGGCGCTCCCGCGCGAGCGCCCGCCGCTTGCGCAGCGCCTCGCCCACGCGCACGGCGAAGAGCAGCGCCAGGACGGCCCCGTAGAGCACCGGCTCCGTGACGTCCTTCTTCACCCGCCACACGAAGTGCACCACGCCCAGCACCGCGGCCACGTAGGCCAGCCGGTGCAGGCGCTGCCACGTGGGAAAGCCCAGCCTCCGCACCCACGTGTTGGTGGAGGTGACGGCCAGCGGCACCAGCAGCATCAGCGCGGTGAAGCCCACGGTGATGAAGGGCCGGGTGAAGACGTCCTCCGCCATGGCGCGCACGTCCAGGCCCTGATCCAACACGGCGTAGGTGAGGAAGTGCGCCGCCGCGTAGGTGAAGGCCAGAAGGCCCAGCGTGCGGCGGATGCGCGCGGGCCACGTCCAGCCCGTCACCAGCCGCACCGGCGTGCACGCCAGCGAGCCCACCAGCACCGCCAGCGCGAAGAGGCCCGTCTGGTTGAGGGCGAACTCGATGCCGTTGGCCCCCAGCTGTCCCTGCGCCCCCTGCACCGCGAGCAGCAGCAGCGGGGAGAGCCCTCCGACGGCGATGGCGGGGTTCAGCCAGGGGAGCTTGGTGGAGGCCATCGTTCAGAAGTCCCGCTTCAGGTCCATGCCGCTGTAGAGGCCGGCCACCGCGTCCGCGTAGCCGTTGAAGGGCAGCGTGGGCCGGCGCGACGTCTCACCGATGCGGCGCTCCGTGGCCTGGCTCCAGCGCGGGTGATCCACCGCCGGGTTGACGTTGGCGTAGAAGCCGTATTCGCGCTTGTTGGTGATGTTCCACGTCGTGGGCGGCTGCTCGCGCGTGAGCGTGATGCGGACAATGGACTTGATGCCCTTGAAGCCGTACTTCCACGGCACCACCAACCGCAGCGGGGCGCCGTTCTGCGCGGGCAGCTGCTTGCCGTACAGGCCCGTGGCCAGCAGCGTCAGGGGGTGCCGGGCCTCATCCAGGCGCAGGCCCTCCACGTAGGGCCAGTCGAGCACCGGGCTCTTCTGGCCGGGCAGCTGCTCCGGGTCCTCCAGCGTGGTGAAGGCCACGTACTTCGCGAAGGACGTGGGCTGCACGCGATCCAGCAGCTTGCCCAGGGGCAGGCCCAGCCACGGAATCACCATGGACCAGGCCTCCACGCACCGCATCCGGTAGACGCGCTCCTCCAGCGGGAAGGCGGAGATGAGCTGATCCACGTCCACGGTCCACGGCTTGTGCACCTCCCCGTCGATGACGACCGTCCACGGCCGCGTCTTCAACAGGTGCGCGCGGCGGGCCGGGTCGTTCTTGTCCAGGCCGAGCTCGTAGAAGTTGTTGTAGGTGGTGATGTCCTCGTAGGGCGTGCGCGGCTCGTCCGTGCTGAAGAGGCCCTGCGCGGGCGCCACCGGCTGGTCCACCACGCCCGCGTCCGGCACGAAGCCGTCCATGGGCCGGGTGCGCTTCATGCCCAGCAGGTACAGCCCGCCGCCCACCACCGCGGCCGTGCCCGCGAACAGGCCCGCGTTCTTGAGGAACTCGCGGCGGCGCAGGTAGAGCTTCTCGGGCGTCACTTCGGAGCCGGGGGGCTCGGGAGGGAGCTTGTCGCGCATGGCTCCCTCTATAACGCCCCAGCGCCTTTTCCGGTTACCGCCGGGCGTCCTTCACCCGCCACAGCCGCCACCAGGGCGTGCCGGGGGACTGATGGTGCTCCCAGTGGTAGCCGAAGAAGAAGCACGACAGCAGGGCCCACAGGTGGTTGCGAGGCAGGGAGCGCGCGTGGTGCGGCGCCATCCCTTCCGTCTCCGGACGCCGGTGCGGCAGGTACGTGCCGAAATAGAACAGCTGCACGGTGGCCAGCACGGACGGCAGCACCCAGAAGACCAGGATGCGCGCCTGGGGCACGCCCAGCCACAGCAGCACGTTGAACTTCAGCGCCATGACCGCGATTTGCGGCCACGTCGTGTAGCGGACCATGAAGGCCCCGAACCAGGGCCAGAAGGCCTGCCCCCGGGCCGCGAAGTCCGGGTCGTGCTCGCCGGTGGGGTCCACATGGTGCGCCCGGTGGTTCACCACCAGCCGGCGGTAGGACAGCCCCGCGAAGAGGAAGCAGGCCAGCATCCCCACCGCCGCGTTCACCCGGCGATTCAGGGACACCGTCCCGTGCATGGCGTCATGCCCGGTGATGAAGAGGCCGGTGGACAGCCACATCTGCGGGAGGACGTGCAGCCAGGGGAGCGGTGAGCCCCACGGCAGCGCGGGCCCCGCCAGCAGCCACGCCAGGTGCCCACCCCACGCGCCCACCACCGTGAGCGCGAGCACGACGCCCCACGGGTCGGGAGGGGCGGGACGGGTGGAGGGCTCGAACGCCATGGCTCCCTTACTGGCCATGCCCCGTCCCCCGCGCATGGGAAAAGCGCGCGGGTGGGACGGAGCGTGGCCGGGACACTACTTCGCCGCGGGCGTGGCCGCGGGGGCGCCGAAGTCCTTCACCAGCGAGTCGGCGGTGACGTAGCGCGGCTCGATGTCCACCGGCACGTTCTTCAGCCGCTCCAGCACCTTCTGCACGGAGGGGCGCACCACGCCCTGCTTCGCGAGCAGCGCCTCCGCGGCGGCGCGGTCGCCCTGGGCCTGGAGCGTCATGAGCTGGTTGGTCAGCGACGAGATGGAGGCCTGCATCTTGTCCGGCACCACTTCGAACGTGCCGTCCGCGTTCACCTTCACCGCGCCGGTGTCCAGGAAGTGGTTGAGCTGCAGCGCGATGCCCTTGCCGTGCGCCTCGTCGATGCCGAAGCGGATGGAGCGGAACGCGGACGCGAGGAACGTCGTGTACATGGTCCGCTGCAGGTCCTTGTCCAGCGTGCCCTTGTCCACCAGCCGCTGGAGCGCCCACAGGCCGGAGATGTCCGCCTTGGCCTCTTCAATGGCGCTGGAGGACGCCTGCAGCGCCTGACGCACCGTCGTCTGCTTCCCGGCCACGGTGACGTTGTGGGGCCCCAGGCCGTGCATCAGCTCGTGCATGAGGATGTGCGTGAAGAAGGCGTCGAAGGACACGTCCTTGCGGTCCTTCGCGGGCAGCGCCACCTTCGCGATGGGCAGCAGCACGCGCTGGAACTTGGCCTCCTGGATGTTCTTCAGCATCACGCGCTTGGTGCCCTTCTCCGCCGCCACGCGCTCGTCGTTGGGCAGGTTGAAGGCCGCCGTCTGCACGCCCCGGTTTCCGTCACCGGACGAGTAGATGCTGTTGATGACGCGGATGGGGGCCAGGGCGCCCAGCTTCGGGTTGCGCAAGGAAGCTTCAATCGGGAGGTTGTTCTCCAGCTCCTGGAGCTCCGCGCTGAACTTCGCCAGCTTCTGCGTCTCCGCGTCGTCGCGCACGCCGATGAAGGCCTCGAACGCGGCCTTGTAGTTGAACCAGCCGTCCTCGTAGACCTCGTAGGGCCCGATGGTGGGCTCCACGCTCGCGTCCAGCTCCATCCACGCGACCTCGCTCGCGTAGTAGTCGTTGGACAGGAACGCCGCCGCGCGCGCCTCCAGGAAGCGCTTCAGCGTGGGCTGCTGGGTGAGCGCCGCCGCCTCACGCAAGAGCTGCGCGGCCATGCCCAGCTCGCCCTGGTACTCCACGCTGTAGGGCACGCTCACGAACTTGCCGTCCGGCCCCTTGCGCAGCGTGGTGAAGAAGCCCGTGGCCGCGTGCTGCTGCGCCTCCGGCAGGCTCTTCACCCACGCCTCCACCTCCGCCTTGGTGGCCCCGGCGGGATAGAAGTTGCCCTCGTCCGGCTTGGGCGGCACGCCGGGGATGAACGGCTTCGCCTCGTCCAGGCGCGACCAGGGGCCCTTGTTGAGCAGGAACGCGTGCAGCCGCTCCTTGCCCAGGGGCGTGGTGTCCTTCAGCAGGTCCAGCAGCAGCGTCTGGTTGCCCGCCCACGCCTGGCTCAGGAAGAGGGGGTCCATGATGCGGGCGGCCTGGAGGATCTTGGCCAGGGCGCGCTTCTCCGCGTCCGGCAGCTTGGACACGTCCACCTTGACGTCCACGGGGGCGAAGCGCGCCGTCATCCGCTTCAGCGT
>NZ_RAVY01000239.1:0-13660 GCF_003611625.1 Corallococcus sp. CA054B | reverse complement strand
CCCACCTTCCGAGTCCCCTGCCCCGGGCCAGGCGGAGCCCTCCGGCGACACTCCGGCGCTGAGCCCGGAGGAGATGGAGGAGATCGAGAAGGCGCTGGGCACGGACACGAGCACGCGCGCGCGGCCGTCTGGCGACACGTCCCCGGTGTCCCCCACCGCGACGAACGACTCCGGCGTGACGCCGCTCAAGCTGCCCAACGCCATCTCCGGCGGCACCAACTTTCTCAACCTGAGCTTCATCCTGGACATGGCCCTGGCGGCCTTCTCCAACAAGGAGCCGCTGCAGGGCGGCGCCCACGACCCGACGAAGAACGGCTTCAACCTCCAGCAGTTGGAGCTGTCCATCGGCTCCGTGGTGGACCCGTACTTCCGCTTCGACAGCAACATCGTCTTCAGCCAGTTCGGCGTGGAGATTGAAGAGGCGTACGTCACCACGCTGGACCTGCCCGCCAACCTCCAGGTGCGCGCGGGCCAGTTCCTCACCCGCTTCGGCCGGATCAACGCCACGCACCCGCACGCGTGGGACTTCGTGGATCAGCCCTTCATCATGAGCCGCTACTTCGGCGCGGAGGGCAACCGCGGCCTGGGCGTGGAGGGCTCCTGGCTCACGCCGCTGCCCTGGTACGTGGAGGTGATTGGCAGCGCCACCGACGCGACGGGCGAGGCCACCGCGCGCAGCTTCTTCGGCGCCGCCGCCGAGCGCGTGCTGTCACCGCTGGACTTCCAGCTCACCGGCGCGGTGAAGCAGTTCTTCCCGCTGTCGGACGACCTGTCGCTGCTCTGGGGCCTGTCCGCCGCCACGGGCCCCAACCCCACGGGCTACCGCAACTACACCAGCATCTACGGCACGGACGTGTACCTGAAGTTCCGGCCCATCACGTCGCAGAGCTCGCAGCAGCTGGTGTTCCAGGCGGAGGTGCTCTACCGCCGCCGGCAGGTGCCGGAGGACGTGCTGTCCGACTGGGGCGGCTACGCGCAGACGGTGTGGCGCTTCTCCAACCGCTGGGCCACGGGCGTGCGCTACGAGTTCGGCTCGGCCGCGAAGACGCTGGAGGGCCGGGTGGCGAATGATCCGCTCGACCCTGAATGGATTTCAGACCGCCAGCGCATCACCGCGGCGGTGACGTTCTGGCCCACGGAGTTCTCCCGCCTGCGCCTGCAGGCCGCCACGGACCGGGTGGGCTGGCGCGGGTCGCCGGACTACTCGGCCTTCCTCGCCCTTGAAGTCGTGACCGGCGCCCACGGTGCCCATGCGTTCTGACACCTTCTTCCGGAGCCCTTCCATGCGTTCCCTTCGCCTGTTCGCGGCCCTGTGCGCCGCCGTCGTCAGCTTCACCGCCGTTCCCGCTCGCGCGGATTTGAAGGTCGTCGCCACCCTCCCGGACCTGGCCGCGCTGGCCAAGACCGTGGGCGGGGACAAGGTGGACGTCACCGCGCTCGCGCTGCCCACGCAGGATCCGCACTTCGTGGACGCCAAGCCGAACCTGGCGCTCGCGCTCAACCGCGCGGACCTGCTCATCGCCGCGGGCCTGGACCTGGAAATCGGCTGGCTGCCCACGCTCCAGCTGGGCGCGCGCAACAGCCGCATCCAGACCGGCAACGCGGGCTACCTGGACGCGTCGCGGTTCGTGAGCCTCCAGGAGGTCCCCGCCGGACAGGTGGACCGCAGCCAGGGCGACGTGCACCCCGGCGGCAACCCGCACTACCTCTATGATCCGCGGCAGGCCCTCAAGGTGGCGGCCGCCATCGAAGCGCGCATGTCGCAACTGGATGAGAAGAACTCCGCGGCCTACAAGGCCAACCTCGCGAAGTTCACGCAGGAGCTCCAGGCGGCGCAGGCGGGCTGGGACAAGCGGCTCGCGGGCTTCAAGGGCGTGCCCGTCATCGCGTACCACCGCACGACGGCGTACCTGCAGGACTGGCTGGGCTTCAAGACCATCGCCTTCCTGGAGCCCAAGCCGGGCATCCCGCCGAACCCGTCCCACGTCGCGCAGGTGCTGGCGCAGGGCAAGGCCAACAAGGTGAAGCTGGTCCTCAAGGAGGACTACTACCCGGACAACATCGCGAAGCTCGTGGCGTCGAAGGTTCCCGCCGCGCTCGTCACGCTGCCGGGCGGCACCGACTTCCGCTCCAGCCAGACGTACGTGCAGCGCCTGGAGCTGATGGTGGGCAGGCTGGAGAAGGGCCTCGCCGGGAAGGGGGAATGACGCCATGAAGCGCATTTCCTCCCGCATCTTCTCCAACGCCTGGTTGCTTCCCGTAGCGCTCGTGGCCGGGTGCGCGTTCGATGAGGGCGAGGGCTTCGCGGTGTTGGAGCCCTCCGTCCTGGCCGCGTACACGCCGGTGTCCGGTCGCAACGCGGGCGACGGCTACCAGGCGCTCGCGTCCGACTTCCAACTGCGCATGGACACCGGCGCGGTGAGCCTGGGCAGCATCGACCTGCTGGCCAGCTCCGGTGGCGGAGGCAGCACGACGTTCGACCCGTCCTCGCCGCCGCCGGGCTACTCGCTGTGCCACAACGGGCACTGCCACAGCGACTCCGGGGCGCTCGTGGACTATGAGGACATCCAGGCGGAGCTGGGCGGCGGTGGCAGCACCATCGTCACCGTGGCCAACCTGCCGGTGGACGCGGAGCTGGACCTGCTGGCGCCCGAGACCCGCGACCTCACCTGCGAACCCGCCTGTGAGCTGGGCAAGACGACGCTGTCCCGAGGGCGCTGGGCCGTCACGGGCCTGCGGATGACGGGCAGCGTGCGCGATGGCCGCGTCCCGGCGCGCTTCGCGGGCGCCCTGCCCTTCCGCATCACCGCGACGGTGACGGGCGCGGAGGCCACGCCGGTCGCGGTGCTCACCGGCGACCTGGACGTGCCGTCCGACCGTGAGAATGACCCGCGCGTGGCGCTGGGCCTGAAGCTGGAGCTGACGCCGGCCCTCTTCGACGCGGTGGACTGGTCCGCCGCGACGGTGGGCACGGACGGCGTGGTGGACCTGGACGCGCCCGCGAACGCGGCGGTGCGCACCGCGCTTCTGGAAAAGGTTGCAGGGCTGAGCCCCACCGCGGAGGTGAACCGTGGCTCACGGTGATCACGAGACGGAGCTGGACCGGGGCCACCGCGCCGCCCCGCCACCGGAGCCGGGCGAGCCGCTGCTGAAGTGCGAGCAGCTCGTCATCGGCTACGGGGGCAAGGACATCCTGCCGCCCATGGACCTGGTGGTGCGCCGCCACCAGTTCGTGGCGGTGGTGGGCCGCAACGGCTCCGGCAAGAGCACCTGGTTCAAGACGCTCTTGGGGCTGATTCCTCCGGTGTCCGGCCGCATCACCCTGGGCGCGCCGCACATCCGCAGCGCTTACGTGCCGCAGATGTCCGCCATCGACTCGCTCCTGCCCGTGCACACGCGGGAGCTGACCGGGTGGGGACGGCTGTCCGGGTGGAACTTCCTGCGGCCCTTCCCCAGCAAGACGGACCGGCAGAAGGTGGAGGCGGCGCTCGACACGGCCGGAGCACGCGGCATCGCGAAGCGGCCCTTCCGCGACCTGTCCGGCGGCGAGAAGCAGCGCGCGCTGCTGGCGCGGGTCATCGCCACCGAGGCGGACGTGGTGCTGCTGGATGAACCCACCGCCGCGATGGACGCGGTGGCGGAGAAGCAGACGATGCTGCGGCTGTGCGCGCTCGCGCATGACCGCGGCCTGGGCGTGGTGGTGGTGAGCCACGACCTGTCCGTCGCCGCCGAGCACGCCGACGTCATCCTCTTCGTGGACCGCGAGCACCGCTGCTTCGTCATGGGCGATGCGCGCACCGTGTTCTGCCACCCCGCCTTCCGCCGCCAGTACGGCGACGACTACTGCCACAGCGCGCCCCAGGGACCCCACCGTGGAAACAACCCTGCTTGAGCCTTCGAAGTGGGAACAGTTCCAGGCGGGCTGGGAGCTGTTCCGCGACCCCATCCTCTGCGCGCTCATCGCCGGGTGCGTGCTGGGCTTCCTCAGCGTCTACGTGGTGCTGCGGCGCATGGTGTTCGTCAGCGCGGCGGTGACGAACACCGCGGGCCTGGGCGTGGCCCTGGCCTTTTTCGCGGAGATCCACCTGGGCGTGCACGTGGATCCGCTGGTGGGCGCGGTGGTGCTCTCCGTCGCGGCCACGCTGCTCCTGATGATCGAGCCCGCGCGGCTGCGACTGTCCCGGGAGAGCCTGCTGGGGTGCGCGTTCGCCTTCGCGGGCGGCGCGGCCATCCTGGTGGGTGACCGCATCGCGCAGGAGGCGCACGACATCCAGGGCATCCTCTTCGGCACCGCGGTGCTGGTGACGCCGGATCAACTCCAGGCGGTGACGGTGGCCGGCGCGGTGCTGATGGTGCTGAACCTGTGGTGGTTCCGGGGCATCGCCTTCGTGAGCTTCGACCGCATTGGCGCCACCGTGCAGGGGCTGCCGGTGAAGCTGCTGGACACGGTGTTGATGGTGTCCATCGGCATCATGGTGGGCGTGTGCGCGCGAGCCCTGGGCGCCCTGCCCGTCTTCGCGTTCTCCACGCTGTCGGCCATCGCCGCGCTGGTGCTGGACCTGCGGCTGCCGTGGACGTTCTTCACGGCGACCGTGCTGGGCGGCATCGCGGGCGCGGGCGGGTACCTGTTCGCGTACTTCTACGACTTCCCGGTGGGCGGTTCGCAGACCGTCCTGTCCGGGGTGCTGGTGCTGCTGATGATGCTCGTGCGCCTGATTCGCGTGCCCTTCACGCGCCGGGCGTGAGCGGTGCTCCGCCGTCGTCCCTGCTTCAGCGGACGGCGGCGGACACCTTCTTGAACTCGGGCGTGCCGGCGCGGCCCAGCATGTCGAACAGGGCCGACTCCACGGTGAGGATGCGCGCGCCCGCGTCGCGGCACAGCTCCAGCCCCACGCGGCGGTCCTCCTCCGAGCGCGACAGCACCGCGTCCGCGAGCAGGCACGGCTCCCGGCCGCTGTCCGCCAGGTCGCGCGCCGTCTGGAAGACGCAGATGTGCGTCTCCATGCCGGTGATCAGCACCTGCTTGCGGTCCCCCAGCACGGAGAGCACGTCCGGAACGGCGGCGGAGAACTCCAGCTTCTCCAGCGGCTTGAACTCCCCCAGGCGCAGCTTGAGCAGCGAGTGCGTGCGGCCCAGGCCCTGCGGGTACTGCTCCGTGACGATGACAGGCAGGCCCAGGGCGCGCGCGCCCTCCACGGCGGCGCCCGTGCGCGCGAGCATGCGGTCCAGGGCGTCGCGGTCCATCGCGGCGCACAGGCGCTCCTGGATGTCGACGACGAGCAGCGCGGCCTGCTCGGGCTTCAGGCGGAACGACGGCATGGGGCGGCTCCTTGGAGGATGCCCCCTAGTGACGCGAAGGCCGCGCCTCCAGTCAAGCGCGGCGGCGTGCGTGCTCAGGCCCCGTGAACGGTCCAGGGCGCTTCTCCACCCCGGGGGACGGAGGCCGTGTCCACCGATGCCACGTCCGGCACCCGGCGGAGCGCCGTGCGCCCCCGGTGGCCCCGGGCCGCGAAGCCCCGTGCGCGTTGCAGGCCCGGCAGGTGCGGATCCGCGTCGCGCCAGAGGTCCAGCACCACGGCGAAGTCGTGCTCCGCCTCGGACATGCACTCGCAGGCGACGTGGGCCTCCGCGACCAGGAGCATGCAGTGGCCGCAGCCAGGGCGCTCCCCTGCCCGCTCCAGCGCCAGCTCCAGGGCCTTCTCCTCGCGGCCGGAGCGCAGGCGGACGCGGGCCAGCGTCTCACGGGGCGGCCGGCAGAAGAGCGCGGGCCCCACGGGGCGAAGGCGGCGCTCCAGGCGCAGCGCCCGCGTGAGCGCGGCCTCCGCCCGGCCGGAGTCGCCCCGGCGCGCATCCAGCGTTCCCCGCAGCTCCTGCGCGGCCACCTCCACCGTGCGCGCCACGTCGCGAGCGCACAGGGCGCGGCCCTCGGAGCGAGGCGCTTCGGACAAGGTGACCACCAGCGCATCCAGGTTGGCGCACGCGCGCTCCACGTCGCCCAGCCGTCCCGTCTCCAGGGCACAGACGCCCTTCGCGTACAGGCGCACGGCGTCGCGCAGTCCCGCCTCCGCGACGGTGGCGGCGTCTCCCAGCTCCATGGGGACCTCCGCCGCCGCCCGGCTGAAGCCGAAGCGCAGGTGCGCGGCGACGAGCGTGGTGGCGGCGAAGAGCACCGCCTGCGGCCGGCCTCCTGAAGCCTCCACGCGCTGCCGCAGCTTGCGCGCCCAGGCCTGCGCTCCCCGGTACTGCCCCACCTCCACGCAGCCTTCGCTCAGCAGGCGCAGGGCGGTGTCCGCGCTGGGCGCCACCTCCAGGGGCAGCGACTCTCGCGCGAGGTACGCGTCATCCGCCGTCACCGCGGACTCCAGGATGCGGTTCGCCTCCACCGCCTTGCCCACGCGCAGCAGCAGGCGTCCGGCGGCGAGCAGCGCGGGGCTCCCCGCGGGCACGAGCGACGGAAGCAGCTCCGCGCTCTCCAACGCCGTCTCCGGCCGGGCGCTGGGCAGCCACGCCTGCACCCAGGCCACGTGCACGCCCGCGTGGTGCGGGTGCGTGCGCAGCAGGTCGCGCAGGAGCAGCTGCGCGTACGGCTGGCCCTGTCCGGGGCGCCCATCGGATTCGTACCCATCCAAGAGGAAGCCCGCGAGCAGCAGGCGCGGCTCGGGCTCCTGGGGGAAGCGGTCGATGAGGCACTCCATCTCCCGCACGAAGGCATGCCGGCCATTGGCGGGCCCCTTGTCCGCGAGGAGGCTGGCCGCGACGACCAGCCGCTGCTCCATGTCGGTGGTGCCCTCCGCCAGCGTCAGCGCCTTGCGGATGGCCTCCGCGCGGTCCGCGGTGAAGCGCTGCCCCACGCCCCGGGCGAGCGCGAGCCCCCACCACGCCATGGCGAGGGTCGGGTCCTGCCGCGCGGCCTCCGCGAAGGCGCGCCGGGCCTCCAGCGCCCAGCCCAGGTGCAAGAGGCGCAGGCCCTGATTGAAGTACGCCTGAGCCAAAGGAACCTGCGTCGTCACCTGGAGGTGGGTGTCTCCCAGTCCGTCCTGGAGCGGCGGCGTGGGAAGGGCTTCATCCGGCAGGTCCTCCCACGCGACGTGGGAGTGGACCGACGGGGCATCGGCTCTGAACAGACGTGCCAGCATGGTGTCCTCCTCACGCTCCGGTCATCGGAGCGGCATCGTGTTGCACGACGGCGTCGGTCGCGCGCACGCGCACGGCCAGCCGCCTCCAGGCGGTCGACAGCTCTTCGGCGGGGATGGGAGATGCCTTGCGCCGCGCCGCCAGACACTCGCGCCGCCAGGCCAGGCCCACGTCGCGGGCCACCCACGCCTCGTACTCCGCGAGCCAGTCCGCCAGCCGCGCGAGCCCCGCCCGCGCCGCCCTGCGCTCCGGCCCGGTGGCCACATCACGCCGGACGCCCACGTCCTCCACCCGGAAGGCCGAGCCGCGCGCCTCCTCCACCCACCGGGGCACGAAGCCATCGCGCGGCACGAAGATGGCGGCGCCGCACGACTCGCACAGCGCTCCGAAGCCCCACAGCGTGAGGCGCCCCCCGTCCAAGAGCCGTCCCTGGTACGCGCTCTGTCCCTCCACGCCCGGCGGACGCGCTTCGCGCACCAGCCCGTGCCGGAGCAGCACGTTGCCGTCCGGGCAACGCACGTCCTGGCCCAGGCACCACATGGCCACGTCGAAAAGACGGTCGCCGTCGCGGCGCACGTCGCAGGGGAGCAGGGATGCGGCACTGCCAGAAGAGCTCTTGGACATGGGGCGCCTCTCGTTCCGCTACGAAGCGGCCTTCTTCACGGTGGGGCCCACGCGCACGGGCACGTCGCCCAAGAGCGCCTTCGCGTCCACGGCCGTGACGCCCGCCTTGGTGAGCAACGCGTTGACGGCGCGCACCAGCTTGGAGCGCACGCGCGGGGACAACGGCTTGTCCTCGCTGTCGAGGAACTGCTGGAAGGTACCCATGGGGAACTCCGGTGAAAGAGGGGGTCAGTGGTCGTGGTCGTGCTCGCCCGACTCCTCGATGACGAGCGACACCGAGGACAGGGTCGAAGGACCGAAGGTGAGCGTGTGCGTGCCCACGGTGAGCGGCACGACGTGGCGGCCCTTGATGTCCGTGCAGAGCGAGGAGCTGGTGGCACTCTCCTCGAACTCCACCGTCGCGCCGCTGCCGTTGGTGACCGTCACCGGCACCGGGGCGCTCATGTAGAGGACGTAGTCGGTGGCCTCGGAGACGGCGAAGGACACCGCGCCGCCCTTGCCGCCAGCGACGTCCACCAGCGCGATGTCGTAGCGCTTGTGGTCGTTGCTCACGGCCGGGCCCGTGCCGCTGACGGCGGCGGTGACGGCGGCAGCGGGGCCCGCCTGCAGGTGCTCGCAGCCCTCCTCGTCGGCGTGGGCTTCCTCTTCGTCGGCACCACCGCAACCGGCGGCGAGGAGGGCGGTGGACAGCAGCAGGGCGGACAGAAGCTTCTTCTTCATGATGGGGACTCCAGGGACACGGGGATGGACTGCGGGAACTCCAGCCGCACGGGCCGCACGCACACCGCTCCCCGGGAGGAGCGGCCGCGAAGGACCGGACGGGACTGGAAGGTGGGACCGCGGCACGAAGCACGTGCCCGTGGCCGGAGGTTCCATGCGCGTGCGGCGGATCCGTTCAGCGAACGGGAACGCGCAGGCCCAGGACTCCGGTGGCCACGGCACACCCCGGCCCACGAAGGCACGAGGGGCCAGGACGGCGGGCTTCGGCGGCGGAGATTAGGCGCGCGGCGG
Organism: Corallococcus sp. CA054B; assembly: GCF_003611625.1. Classification (NCBI taxonomy): domain Bacteria; kingdom Pseudomonadati; phylum Myxococcota; class Myxococcia; order Myxococcales; family Myxococcaceae; genus Corallococcus; species Corallococcus sp. CA054B. Next base: position 4,891 of record NZ_RAVY01000239.1, on the reverse strand, counting down.
CGACGACTTGGGCGCGAGCCTCAACAGCGCGACGGGTGCCGCGTGGAAGCGGAACACCGCCAGCGCGGGGCTGGAGCGCGTGGAGACCGAGGCCAGGACGGGCACGGACTCGGCCGGAGGCGGTGCCTCTCGGCGGAAGAAGGCGTGGTGGCAGTGGGCCTCACCGCCGTGGGGCGTGGCCTTCGACTCCGGCGCCCGGGCCACGCGCGCGTCGTCGAAGGAGAGCGCCTCCTCCAACGGGCCGTCGTGGGACGACGCCTCGCCCACGTGCATCACGTCCCCGTGCTCCAAGCACGTGGTGTGCTGCACGAGCGCGAAGTGGAGCACGCTGCCCACATACACCAGCACGCACACGAGCACCCACGGCAGCACCATCAGGCGCGGCAGGGAGCGACTCGTGCTGGGGTGGCGTCGGAGGCGGCTCACGTCCACTCGGTCTCGAAAAGCAACTCAGTTGTTTTTAAGCGACCTCCCCGCGCGGTGCAAGCCGGGTCGCCCTGGCCCAGGGCCGGAGGGCGAGGTGGCGGACACGGGGACCGCGACGGGGCCCGCGGGTTGTGGACCCACGAGCCCCTGGGGTCGTAGGTTCCGCGCGTGCACGAGCTCATGGATGTCCTGCGCAGGCAGGCACACTATTTCGGACCGGAGCTGGCGAAGACCGCCTACCAGCGCGGCCTCGCGGTGACGAAGCCGGATGGCAGCACCCAGCCCATCCCCATCACCGCCACGCCGGTCATCCTGGACGCCGAGGAGATCAAGCGCCGCTCGCTCCTCTCCGCGAAGCTGGCCTCCGCCACGATGAAGATGACGCGCGCCATCCTCGGGGGCCCGGACGCGGAGCTGCTCCTGGGCGCCCTGTCGCCGCTGGAGCGCCGCCTGGCGCAGGGCACCTGGGAGACGAGCCGCAAGCTCGCCACCACGCGCGTGGACTACTTCGTGTCCGGTGGACGGCCCTGGGCGCTGGAGGTGAACGCCACCATCCCGGCCATGCAGGGCTATTCGGACATCGCGGCGCGCACCTTCATCGAAGTGGTGGCGCGGCACGTGCGCTATCCGGAGAAGGCGCTCGCGTCGCTGCTCACGCTCAACGGCAACAACGCGCTGGCGCTCTATCGCGCGCTGCTGGACGGCTACGCGGCCGAGCGCGACGGCCAGATGCCGGACACGGTGGCGCTGCTCTGCCGCAAGAACGACGCGCAGATCACAGAGCTGCGCTGGCTGTGCGAGCGCTTCCGCGAGTTCGGCGCGGACGCGGACGTGGTGCACCCGGAGGACGTGTCCGGCGACGACGCCTTCACGGTGAACGGCAAGAAGTACGACCTGGTCTACCGCCACCTCTTCGTGCGCCGGCTGGAGCAGACCCCCGCCCCCTGGGTGGAGGACTTCTTCTCCGTCGTCCCGGGCAAGAAGGCCGTGTTCTTGAACCCGCCCGCCTCGCAGGTGGAGGTGAAGACGACGTTCGCGCTCCTGTCGCAGGCGGTGACGGACGCGGCGCTCGCCGAACGCGCGGGCCTCACGCCCGAGGAGCTGGAGGCGGCGCGCGAGTCCGTGCCCTGGACGCGCCCCTTCCGCCACGGGCCCGGCGTGGATCCGGACGGTACGAAGGTGGACGACATCGTGGCCCGCGTGGCCCGGGAGCCCGCGAGGTTCGTGCTCAAGCGCGCGTGGGACTACGGCGGCAAGGCCGTCTTCCTCGGCCGCTCCGCGGGCACCGTGCCCTATGAGGAGCGCGTGAAGGGCGCCTACGGCGAATCCCAGACGTGGGAGCAGCTGTGCGAGCGCGCCGCGGCCGACACGCAGGGCGGCGGCTTCGTGGTGCAGGAGGTGGTGGACACACAGCCGGAGGAGCACCTGCTCTGCGGCACGAACCAGGTGCTGCCCACCTCATTCTTCGTGGATTACTCGGCGTATGCGTCTGTTGGGCTCGCGAAGCAACCCGCGTGGGGCGGGGTGTGCCGTGGGTCCATGTCGGAGATCGTCAACATCGTGGGCGGCGGTGGCGTGCTGCCCCTCATCACGACGGAAGTTGCGTCAAAGCTTTTGCTGGCCTGGAAGGCCCTTTAAGGCGTCCTTCAAGGGTCCTCGTTAGACAGAGGCCGGGACTGAAGCGGTCCCCGGCCCGAAAGGAAACGAAACACATGGCGTGGGAATCTTCAGGTGGCTGGCAGAGCGGGCAGGCAGGCGCGGTGGACGACGTCCTGGTGCAGGAGTCGCAGCGCGCGTTCATGTCTCGCGTGCACGGCTGGATGTTCGCGGGCCTGGCGCTCACCGGCGTGATGGCCATGGTGACGCTGGCCAATGAGGCGCTGCTCCGCGTGGCGGTGCAGAACCGGATGGCCCTGTTCCTGGTGCAGCTGGGCGTGGTGTTCGGCCTGTCCTTCCTGGCGCCCCGGCTGTCCGGCCCGGTGGCCGCGGTCATGTTCGCGGGCTACGCGGCGCTCACCGGCGTGACGATGTCGGTCATCTTCCTCATCTACACGGCCAGCTCCATTGGCCAGGTGTTCTTCATCACCGCCGCGACCTACGGCGCGATGGCCGTCTACGGCACCGTCACGAAGAAGGACCTGAGCAGCTGGGGCACGTTCCTCTTCATGGGGCTCATCGGCATCCTCATCGCGGGCGTCGTGAACATCTTCATCAAGAGCAGCGCCGTGTCGTTCGTGATGGCCTGCGCGGGCGTGCTCGTGTTCGCGGGCCTCACCGCCTACGACGTGCAGAAGCTGCGCGAGTTCCACGCGGGCACGGGCTTCAAGAGCGCGACCTCGGTGGCCATCGTGGGCGCGCTCACCCTCTATCTGGACTTCATCAACCTGTTCCTGTCGCTGCTGCGCCTGCTGGGCAACCGCCGCGACTGATGGAAACTCGGGTGTAACGCCGTGTAATGGCTTCAGCAGGGGGCGGCTCTCTAGCCTGAGCCCTGTCTCTTTCCTGAGGAAGCCCCCATGTACCGAAGACCGCACCCTGTCCGGACCGCGGTGGCGCTGTTCGCCACCGTGGTCCTCCCCACCTCCGCGCTCGCGCAGACCGAGGAAGTCTCTCCCGAGGTGCTCACCGCGATGCAGCGGGACCTGGGCCTCTCCGCCGCGCAGGCGCGTCAACGCCTGACGACGGAGGCGCTCGCGGCGCGCACGGAGCAGACGCTGCGTGATGAGCTGGGCGCGTCCTTCGGTGGCGCGTGGCTGAGCGAGAAGGGAGACCGGCTCATCGTCGGCGTCACCACGACCGCGGGCGCGCGGGCCGCGCTTCGCGCCGGAGCCGAGCCGCGCTGGGTGTCCCGGACGCAGAAGGAGCTGGATGCGCTGAAGGCGTCGCTGGACCGGGGCGCGGACGTGGCCAGCAAGGACATCCAGGGCTGGTACGTGGACGTCATCACCAACAGCGTCGTGGTGCTCGCCGAGGACGCGGCGGTGGTGAACGCCGAGCGCTTCATCGCGGAGAGCGGCGCGGCGGACAGCGCCGTGCGGGTGGTCATCTCCCACGACCGGCCTCGGCTCGCGTATGACCTGCGCGGCGGCGACCCCTATTACATGAACAACGGCGGGCGCTGCTCCGTCGGATTCTCCGTGGCCGGAGGCTTCGTCACCGCGGGCCACTGCGGCGTGGTGAACACCTTCACCTGGGGCTACAACGGCGTGGGCCAGGGCCTCGTGCGCGGCACGTCCTTCCCGGGCAACGACTATGGCTGGGTGCAGGTCAGCTGGGACTGGACCCCGCAGCCGTGGGTCAACAACTATTCGGGCACCAACGCCATCGTCGCGGGCTCCGCGGAGGCGGGCATCAACGCGTCCGTCTGCCGCTCGGGCTCCACCTCCGGGTGGCGCTGCGGCGTCATCCTGGCGAAGAACTACACCGCCAACTACCCCGAAGGCGCCGTGTCCGGGCTCACGGCCGCCAACGTGTGCGTGAACAGCGGCGACTCGGGCGGCTCGTGGATTTGGGGCAACCAGGCGCAGGGCGTGACGTCGGGCGGCGTGGGCTTCTGCCCCGTGGGGGGCAGCGTCGCGCTCTTCCAACCGGTGAACGAGATTCTTTCCGCCTACGGCCTGTCGCTCACGACCAACGGCGGCAGTGAAATCGTCGGGCTCAATGGCAAGTGCATCGACGTGGCCTCCGCCAACACGGCCGACGGCACGCCCATCCAGCTTTGGGATTGCAACGGCACGAACGCGCAGAAGTGGACCTTCCACAGCGACGGCACGCTGCGCGCTTTCGGGAAGTGCCTGGATGTCACCTGGAGTTCCCCGACGAACGGCACGCCCCTCCAGCTCTGGTACTGCAACGGCACGAACGCGCAGAAGTTCGCCTTCAACGACGCTGGCAACCTGGTCAACCCCCTGGGCAACCTGTGCGTGACCGCGATGGGTTGGAACGGCGGCGACGGCACGCCCCTGCAAACCTGGGACTGCACCGGCGCGGCCAACCAGAAGTGGGCTCCGCGCTGATACAGCTCGCGCGCGAGGAGGCGGGGCGCGAGGAGGGAGACCGCCTTCAGCGCTCCGCCTTCTTGTTGAAGGGCATCAGGAGCCGCTCCACGGGGCGCCCCTGCACCAGGTGCTCCTCCACGATGGTGGGCACGTCCTCCACCTTCACGCCGCCGTACCAGGTGCCCTCCGGGTAGACGACCACGGAGACGCCGAAGGAGCACGTGTCCACGCAGCCCGCCGCGTTGGCGCGCATGCTGCGCTTGAGCCCGCGCTTGTCGAGTTCCTCCTTGAAGGCGGCCCGCACCTCCTCCCCTCCCTTGGTGGCGCAGCACCCCTTGGGGTTGCCGTCCGGGCGGCGGTTGGTGCAGACGAAGACGTGGCGTTCGAAGGGAGGCGGCATGGTTCGCCTCCTAACGCGGCCGAGCGTCGAAATCGATGCCCCCGTTCAGCAGGCGACCGTCCAGGCC
>NZ_RAVY01000238.1:0-13673 GCF_003611625.1 Corallococcus sp. CA054B | reverse complement strand
GGATGGGGGCGCGTGGCGTTGACGGTGTCGGACCACCCAGGCATAGGACTGGGGAGTGCTCTCTTCCGCCACACCCATGGACCTGCGCCGCCGGCTGGTGACGGAAGCGCTGGGCTGCGGGCTGCTGGTGGTGGCGCTGGAGGGGTCGCACCACGTCGCGGAGCACCTGGGCGCGAGCGCCACCGAGGGACGCCTCTTCATGTCCCTGTCCTGCGGCGCGGTGCTGGCGTGCCTCTTGTGGGTGCTGCGGCCGCTGTCGGGCGCGCATCTGAATCCGGCGCTCACCTTCGCGGACGCGCTGGGGGACCGCATGCCCTGGCGCGAGGTGCCGCTGTACGCGCTGGCGCAGCTGTCCGGCAGCCTGGTGGGGCGGCTCATCGCGCACCGCATGTGCAATGAGCCGCTGCTGCTCACCGCGAGGATGCCCGCGGCGGACGGGGCGCGGTTCCTCACGGAGATGGTGGCCACGTTCGGGCTGCTGGTGGTGGTGCGCGGCTGCGTGCGCACGCGTCCGTCGGCGACGCCGCTGGCCATCGCGGGGTACGTGGCGGCGACGGTGTGGTTCACGGACTCGCGCTCGCTGGCGAACCCGGCGCTGGTGCTGGCGCGCGCGGCCAGCGCCCACGTGGGGGTCATGAGCCCGTGGGAGGTGGAGTCCTTCGTCGCGGCGCAGCTGTTGGGCGCGGCGCTGGCGGTGTTCCTCTTCCGGTGGCTGCTGGGCGGCACGCCGAGGCCCGCCGCCACGCCCGTGGAGACCGTCGTCTTCGAGTGCGCGGAGGCAGGGCCCGCGCACCTGGCCGCCGCCCTCTTCAACACGCTGGCGCACCCGGACCGGGCGCGAGCAGTGGTGGCGCCGCCGCCGGGCTCGGGGCTGGATGACGGGCCGCCGCCCGCCGTGGAGGCGCTGATGCGGGAGGCGAACCTGCGCGCCGCGCCGACGCGCGACCGGAGCGTACCCGCGTCGCACTACGTCTTCATCGACGTCGCGGGCCTCGCTCCAGGCATGGACGCACGCGTGCGCGAGCGCTGGTCGCTGCCCGCGCTGTCATTGAAGGACGAGGCCGGAGTGAAGGCGTTGCAGACGGCGCTGCGGTCCCGGCTGCACCCACTGCTCGCGCGCCAGGGTTGGGAGCGGCTGCACGTCATCAGCGGCGGCCCCGCTCCCGAAGGCCCCCGCGCCCTCACCTGACGCGGGCCCCTCTCACGTGACGGGGTGCGGCGTTGACGTCCGCCCGACAGGCGAGCAGAGAGGTGGGAGAGGGATTTCGCATGATGGAAGGACTGCCCCCCGTCGTCTCCTGGCCGCCACTGCAGACGCTGATGCGGCTGACGCTCGCGCTCGCGGTGGGGCTGTTCGTCGGGCTGGAGCGCGAGTGGCGTGGCAAGGAGGCCGGCCTGCGCACGTTCGGCTTCACGGCGCTGCTGGGCGGCATGGGCGGCCTGTTGGGCCCGAACTTCGCGCTGCTCAGCCTCGCGCTGCTGGGCGTGCTGCTGTGCTTCCTCAACTGGCAGTCCCTGCGCGCCAACGGCGGCGCGGAGCTGACCACGTCCGCCGCGCTGCTCGTCACGGGCTTCACCGGCGTGCTGTGCGGCCTGGGCCATACGGTGACGCCCGCGGCGGTGGGCGTGACGACGGCGGGCCTGCTCGCGTGGAAGGAGCGGATGGCCACCTTCAGCCACAAAATCACCGCCGAGGAGCTGCGCAGCGCCATCCTGCTGGCCATCCTCGCCTTCGCCATCTACCCGGTGCTGCCCGCGCAGCCGGTGGACCCGTGGGGCCTCATCGAGCCGCGCGCCGCGTGGGTGACCGTCATCCTCATCGCGGCCATCGGCTTCGTGAACTACCTGCTGTGGAAGATGTTCGGCACGCACGGCGTGGAGGTGACGGGGTTCCTGGGCGGGCTCGTCAACAGCACCGTCACCGTGGCGGAGCTGGCCAACCGCGTGCGCGAGACGTCCGGCCGCCTGCTCGACGTGGCCTACCGGGGCGTGATGCTGGCCACCGCCGCCATGGCGCTGCGCAACGCCGTGTTGCTGGGGCTGCTCTCCTTCCGCGCGCTGGTGGACTCCGCCATCCCGCTGGTCCTCATCCTCCTGTCCAGCACGGGCCTGGCGTTGGTGCGCTCGCGCACGGAGGCCGCGCCCGGCGCCGAGCCTCCCGCCCTGCCCCTGAAGTCGCCCTTCTCGCTGCCGTCCGCGCTGAAGTTCGGCCTCATCTTCCTGGCGCTCCAGGTGGTGGGCACCGTGGGCCAGACGCTCCTGGGCCGCTGGGGCTTCTACGCGGTGAGCGCCGTGGGCGGACTGGTGTCCAGCGCGTCCGCGGTGGCGTCCGCCGCGTCGCTGTGCGCCAACGGCACCATCTCCCCCATGACGGCCGGAGTGGGCGCCATCATCGCGTCGCTCGCCAGCGCCGCCATCAACTTCATCCTCGTGGCGCGCGTGTCGGAGCAGCGCTCGCTCACCCTGCGGCTGGGCCGCGCGCTGGGCGTGGTGATGCTGCTGGGGCTCGTGGGCGCGCTCGTGCAGACGCGGCTGCCGGAGTTCCTTCCGAACACCCCGGGCAGCCCGGGGCTCATCCAGCCCCACCAGCCCTGAGCGCCAAGAAGCGGTCCGGCTCCGGCGACCGCTAGAAGCGGTCCGGCTCCGGCATCGGAGGCGCGGCGGACAGCCCGCCCTGCATGGGCGGGTGCAGCGGCAGCTGGACGATGAAGCGCGAGCCGTGGCCGAACTCGCTCTCCACGCGCACCCGTCCGCCGTGGCCCTCCACCAGGCTCTTCACGATGGCAAGGCCCAGCCCCGCGCCGCCGAACTCGCGCGTGGAGCTGCCGTCCACCTGGTAGAAGCTCTGGAAGATGCGCTCGAACTCCTCGGCGCGGATGCCCACGCCGGTGTCCTCCACGCTGATGCGGTAGCCGGGCACGCCCAGCTCCTGCTGCATCGCCGCGTCCGACAGCGACACCTTCACCCGGCCGCCCGCGGGCGTGAACTTCACCGCGTTGGCCAGCAGGTTCACCACCACCTGGCGCAGCTTGTCCAGATCCCCCGCCAGCCGGGGCTGCGGCGTGTGCGGCAGCCGCACCTCCAGCTCCAGGCCCTTGCGCTGCGCCTGCGGCAGCACGCTGGAGACCGCCGTCTGGATGATGTAGCCCGGATCCACCGGCGCCATGGACAGGCGCAGACGCCCGGCCTCAATCTGGCTCAGGTCCAGCAGCGAGGAGATCATCGAGAGGAGCGTCTCGCCCTTCTCCACGATGGTGCGCACGTACTGGAGCTGCTCCGGGTTGAGCGGCCCCGCCAGCCCCTCCGCCATCATCTCCGAATAGCCCAGGATGGACGCGAGCGGCGTGCGCAGCTCGTGGCTCACCGTGCCCAGGAAGGTGGACTTCAGCCGGTCCAATTCCTTGAGCCGCGCGTTCGCCTGGAGCAGCCGCGCGTTCTGCGCCTCCAGCTCGCGGTGCACCTCCAGCGTGGACTCCAGATGCAGGTGCGTGGCCAGGTACGCCTTCTGCCCGCTGGCGACGAGCGCGCCCAGCACCTGGCCGAAGTGGCCCAGCACCTGCGCGGCGGTGCGCTCCGGCACGCGGCGCACGCGGCCCAGGAGCTCCTGCGCGCGCTCCAGGTCCAGCCCGTGGATGCTGGTGAGCGTCTCCGGGAAGTCCGTCAGCTCCTCCGGCGTGAAGGGCCCCAGGATGACCCGGCCCAAGAGGTCGCCGTCCCAGCGCACCGGCATCACCACGTAGCGCAGGCCGGTGAAGCAGGTGAGCGCGATGAGGCCCGCCGCTTCGGAGACGTCTCCGTCCGCCACGCGCCCGCCGGCCTCCGGCAGCACGGGGCCGTCCTTCACCCGGCCCACCATGGCGGTGCACGCGTGGCGGCCGTCCGGGAAGGAGAAGACGTAGGCACAGAAGTCGCCGTGGCCCACCTTCACGTCCGCCAGCTTGTTGCCGCGCGTGTCCAGCACCTTGATGCCCACGCGGTACAGGTCGCTGAAGCCCTTCACCACCTCCGTGAAGGACGGCAGGTCCAAGAGGTCCCCCAGCGTCAGCCGCCGCTGGAGCGCGGACTCGCGCCGGGGCGCGCTCGCGGCGTTCCGGGGTCCTCCGCCTGACGCGCCGTTCATGGCGCCCTCCCGCTCTCCCTGCCACCAGGCATGGCGCCGGGGCCGTACCGCCCCTCCAGCGCCGTGCCGCTCAGGTCGATGTGACGGAAGATCTGCCCCAGGAATTCTTCCTCGCTCAGCCCCACGTTGCGCGACAGCTGCGCCCGGCCCTCCAGCGCGCGCCAGGCCGTCTGCACCACGGCGTGGAAGGTCTCCACCACGCCCTCGCCTCGCACGGCCACGGAGCCCACCACCGGCTGGTTGCCCCGGCGCTGCACCTCCGCCAGCTCCTCGTCCGTCAGGCTGTCGGGCAGGTCGCGCTTGTTGAACTGGATGACCACCGGCACCTGCGTGGGGTCCAGCTCCATCTCCCGCAGGTTCTCCTGCAGGTTGCGCCAGTAGGCGTTGTTCTCCTGCGCCGCGCCCCGTCGGCTGTCCGCGATGAAGACCACGGCGTCCGCGCCCTGGAGCACCACCCGCCGCGTGGCGTTGTGGATGACCTGCCCCGGCACGGTGAAGAGCTTCACCTTCACCTTGAAGCCCGTGGAGGTGGAGAAGAAGACGGGCAGCAGGTCGAAGAAGAGCGTCCGGTCGTCGTGCGTATCCACCGACAGGAGGCGCCCTCGCACGTCCGGCCGCGCTCGCGCGTGCAGCTTGCGCAAGTTCGTCGTCTTCCCGCTCAACCCGGGGCCGTAATAGACGATCTTGAGCGTCAGCTCGCGCTGGGCGTGGTTGAGTTGCAAGGGGCGGAACTCGGACCGAGGGGGACCCGGACAGGGGTTTTATAATGGCCTCACGCTCCGCGCGGAAGGCCGCTCGCAGTCCAGACAGCGGAGCGGGACATGTCTTCCCGGAATGACGCTCCCGCAGGCGGCGTTTCGAGTACTTCCTGCTCCCCGCCTGGGAGGAGGACGTCTCCCCACACGGAAAACAGGACAATGCGCGCGGAATGATCGCGTGCATGGGTACGGGGGGACCGGTTAGGATCGCGGACGCGACGGAGGAGCAAGGCGATGACGATGAAGCAGGTGGACCCTGGCGTCGAGGTGGCGGCCCCCACGCCGGTGCTGGAAGGAGCGACGCTCCCCAACGATCTGGTGACCGGGGTCAAATTCGGTCCGCCGACCGACGAGGACCTGACCACGGTGTCGGCCCTGCGCGCCAACTCCGAGCCCTGGAAGGGGCGGGGTGAGTCGCAGGAGGAGAGCCTCAAGGCCCTCACCCAGCTGAAGCCCTTCCTCCACGTGGCGCGGCTCCAGAACCAGGTGGTGGGCTACGTAACGGTGGAGCGCGACGGTCCGGTGCCGGGCGCGGCCTACCTGCGCAACATCGTGGTGAAGCCGGAGCTGCGGCGCCACGGCGTGGGCGCCATGCTGCTGGACAAGGCGCTGGACGCGGCGCGCGACATGTACCGCAAGACCATCGCCCTGCGCGTGGACCCTGCGAACGCGCCCGCGGTGGGCTTCTACCGCAAGGCGGGCTTCACCACGGTGGCCACGGTGGTCTCCAAGAAGTCCGGCAAGCTGCGGCTCCTGATGTCTCGCGAGCTGTAAGTCCGCAGTACCCCAACGCAATCGGTTGGACCCGACGGGAGGGGCCCTCGCACGGCCGCTCCCGTCGTGCGTTTGGGGCCATGCCCCCAGGGTGACCTGGAGCGTGGCGGTCGACTATCCTCGCGGGAGTTTCCACCCCGCCGGGCCTGACGCACGGCAGCGGTGGGGCCTCCCCCCCTGAATGAAACCGCTCGCGGAACTGCTGCGTCATCTATCGCGTCCTGGAATCACCGAGCTGGCCCTGGCCAGCGGCCGTCCTCCGATGGTGCGCGGCGCCAACGGCTACGAGCCCATTGATCCAGGCGCCCTCTCCACCGACGAGCTCGTGAAGGCCCTCCAGGCGATGGTGGGCATGGCGCGCGCGTCCTCCGTGTCGGAGACGCCGGTGCAGTGGACGGTGAACGCCACCGGCCTGGGCTCCCTCAACATCGCGGCGGTGCGCCGGGGCGAGCTGATGAACGTGCGCCTCACGCGAGGTGTGGAAGGCGCGGCGACCACCGCGGCTCCAGCAGCCGCGACGGCTCCAGCAACCGCGGCGGCCCCAGCGGCGCCCACGCGCACGCCCTACGCGGGAGTGCCGGCCGTGTCCGCGCAGGCCCCCACGCGCACGCCCTACGCGGGAGTGCCGGCCATGTCCGCGCCCGTGGACGCGCGAGCCGCGCAACCGGGTGGCCTGGGTGCGGGAGCCGCCGCGCGCGGAGTTCCTGGTGGCGCGGCCCCCCACGCGGGCGCTCCTTCACACGCGGGCGCTCCTTCACACGCGGGCGCTCCGGCCCACTCCTCCGCCAGCGCGCATCCTCCCGCGCGGGTCATCCCCATCGCGCGCGCGACCTCCGCTCTGGGCCGCGACCTGACCGTGCTGCTGGAGCAGGCGCGCAGCATGAGCGCCAGCGACCTGCACCTGGTGGCCGGACGGCCTCCGCTGCTGCGCCTGGCCGGGGAGCTCTTGCCGCAGGACACGCCGCTGTCCCCGGAGACGGTGGAGCGGCTCCTGCTCCCCATCATCCCGGAGCGGCTGCGGCACGTGCTGGAGAAGGACGGCAGCGTGGACTTCGCGCTGGACTCCGAGGAGACCGGCCGCTTCCGCGTCAACGTCTGCCGCCAGCGCACGGGCCTCAAGGGCACCTTCCGCGTCATCCCTCGCGAAATCCCCACCCTGGAGTCGCTGGGCCTGCCCTCGGACATCGCCAAGGCCACGCACCACCACCAGGGCCTCATCGTGCTCACCGGCCCTTCCGGTCACGGCAAGACGAGCACGCTCGCGGCGCTGGTGGACATCATCAACCGCGAAACCACGCACCACGTGCTCACCGTGGAGGACCCGGTGGAGTACGTGCACCCGCGCAAGCGCGCCCTCATCAGCCAGCGCGAGGTGGGCACCAGCACCCGCACCTTCGCCAGCGCCCTCAAGGGCAGCCTCCGCGAGGATCCGGACGTCATCGTCGTGGGCGAGCTGCGCGACACGGAGACCGTGCGCATGGCGCTCGCCGCCAGCGAAACGGGCCACCTGCTCATCAGCACCATGAACACGCCCAGCGCGGCGAAGACCATCGACCGGCTCATCGACCTCTTCCCGCCGGCGGACCAGCAGCAGGTGCGGCTGTCGCTCTCCAGCGGCCTGCGCCTCATCGTCAGCCAGCGGCTGATGCCTGCCACGGACGGCAAGTCCCTGGTCGCCGCCGCCGAGGTGCTCACCGGCTCCGTGGCCCTGGGCAACCTCATCCGCGACAACAAGACGTACCAAATCCCCTCCCTCCAGCAGCGCGGCAAGTCGCTGGGCATCGTCCGCTTCGAGGACTCGCTCGCGGACCTGGCCCGCTCCGGCAAGGCGACGCTGGAGACGGTGAAGGGCTTCGCGGAGAACCCGGACGAAATCGAAGCCATGGTGACGGGCAAGCGCCCCGGCGCCGCTCCCACCGTGCCCCCGCCCGCCACCGCCCAGGAGGGCGCGCGGATGCTGTCCAAGGTGGGCTCACTGCTTGGCAAGAAGGGCGCGTGACATGACGGACACCCCTCGCATCGCCGCCTGGTTCGACATCCTGCTCGACAAGAAGGGCAGCGACCTGCACCTGGGCGTGGGCTACCCGCCCCTGGGCCGCATCCGCGGCGAGCTCGTGCCCCTGCGCGAAGAAGCCCTCACCACCGACGAGCTGGAGTCGCTGCTCTTCGAGATCTGCTCGCCCGAACAGAAGCGGCAGATCACCGAGGAGCTGGACCTGGACTTCGCCTACGGCTACGGCACCAAGGCCCGCTTCCGCGCCAACTACTTCTACCGGATGACCGGCATTGGCGCCGTGTTCCGCACCATCCCCAGCAAGGTGCTGTCGCTGGAGGACCTGAAGACGCCGGAGGTGGTGCGCAAGATGGCGGACCGCCGCAGCGGACTGGTGCTGGTGACAGGCCCCACGGGCTCGGGCAAGTCCACGACGCTCGCGGGGATGATCAACCACATCAACAAGACGCGCCCGGCGCACGTGCTCACCGTGGAGGACCCGGTGGAGTTCGTGCACGAATCGCTCAAGTCCCAGGTCACCCACCGCGAGGTGGGCCCGCATGCCTCCAGCTTCGCCACCGCCATCCGCTCCGCCGGCCGTGAGGACCCCAACGTCATCCTCATCGGCGAGCTGCGCACCAACGAGACGATGAAGCTGGCGCTCCAGCTGGCGAGCTTCGGCGTGCTCGTCTTCGCCACGGTGCACACCAACAGCGCCCCCGCCACCATCGACCGCATCATCAACTCCTTCCCCGCGGACGAGCAGGGCCAGGTGCGCGGCATGCTCGCGGAGTCGCTGGCCGGCATCGTCGCCCAGCAGCTCATCAAGACCGCGGACGGCAAGGGCCGCGTCGCCGCGCTCGAAATCCTGGTGGGCAGCCCCGCCATCGCCGCGATGATTCGCGAGGGCAAGGTGTTCCAGATCGCCTCCAAGATGCAGGCCGGCCAGAACCAGGGCATGCAGACCCTGGACATGCACCTGGAGCGGCTGGTGAAGGACGACGTCATCCTCCCGGAAGCAGCCCTGGAGAAAGCCCAGGACAAGGAGAATTTCGTGAAGATCATCCAGCGGCTGAAGCCGGACTGGCAGGTCCCGGAGACGCTGAAGGCCTGAGCGGCTCGCGGCGACAGTGGGGAAGGAATTTGCTTTCTCCCCCCGACTTCGCCTTTGTTCTGGAGTGAACTGGGCCCCGCCCACCGGGCCGGGCCCACACTTCCGAGGGGGAAGTCATGGATGAGCAGCAGCTTGAGATGATGCAGCAGATGCAGAACCAGCAGGCGGAGGGTCCGGGCCTGGTGTTCTGGATCTTCTACCTGGCCTTCATCGGCTTCGTGATCGCCGGCATGTGGAAGACGTTCGCCAAGGCGGGCGAGCCGGGTTGGGCGGCCATCGTGCCGTTCTACAACATCTACGTGATGACGAAGATTGTCGGCCGCCCGGCGTGGTGGGTGGTGCTGGCGCTGCTGCCGTGCGTGAACTTCATCGCGCTGTTCATCATCAGCATCGACATGGCGAAGTCCTTCGGAAAGGGCACGGGCTTCGGCATCGGTCTGGCGCTGCTCGGCCCGGTCTTCTACGCCATCCTCGGCTTCGGCGACGCGCAGTACCAGGGCCCGGCCGCCTCGGGCGGTGGCGTGGCCACGGCTTAGTTCCCCCACGGCCTCCTGGCCGAGAACGGCGGCGGTGGAGTGGCCTTCCGGGCGCTTCACCGCCGTTCGTGTTTCTGGCGCCCGCCATCGCTCGCCCGGGAGCACGACATCCAGTAGAGCGGGGCGCGATGCCTGGACCGCGCGCCTCTTCCCGACTGTCGCTCCCCTGCCGTCTTGGACTGGCATTGCTGCTGCCCGGAGTGGCCAGCGCACAGACGGTGGACGCGGACACGGCCCCCGAGCCGGAGCCCCCCGTGGCTCCCGCCGGGCCCGAGCGTCAGCCCGAGCCGAAGGCCGAGCCTCCTCGCGACACCCGCACCGTCGTCACCGCCACGCGCCTGCCCCGGCCGCTGCGCGACGTGCCCGCCACCACGGTGGTGATTCCCCGCGCGGAGATCGAACGCAGCCCCACGCTCACGCAGGACGCGCTCATCCGCACGCTGCCGTCCGCGGCCACCTTCCGCCGCACGCCGTCGCTGGTCGCGGACCCCACCGCGCAGGGGCTCAACCTGCGCGGGCTCGCTCCGTCCGGCGTGGCGCGTGGGCTGGTGCTGCTGGACGGGCTTCCCTTCAACGACCCCTACGGCGGCTGGGTCTTCTGGCGCGCCCTGCCCCGCCTGGGCCTGGACCGCATCGAGGTCGTCCCCACCGGCGGCTCCGCGCTCTATGGCAGCGCCGCGCTGGGCGGCGTGGTGCAGCTGTTCTCCCGGCCCATCACCGGCCCGGTGCTCGACGCGGACGTGTCCGTGGGCAACCTGGGCACCGGCTTCGCCGCCGCGCGCGTCGCGGACCGCTGGGGCCGCGTGGGCGCCTCCCTGGAGGTCGAGGGCCTCACCAGCGACGGCTATCGCATCGTCCCCGAGAGCCAGCGCGGCCGCATCGATGGCGAGACCCCCTCCAACCACGTCAGCGCCCAGGCGCGCGTCGAAGCGGCGGCCACCGACCACCTCTCCCTCTCCGCCCGCGCGGGCGTGTTCCGCGAGACGCAGAACGGCGGCACCCGGTACACCGTCGCCAGCGTGGACCTGGCGTGGTTCGCCGCGAACGCCCGCCTCCGCACGGACGCCGCCGGCACCTTCGAGCTGGGCCTCTTCGGCCGCACCCAGCACTTCGCCCAGGACCGCGCCCGCGTCGCCGCGGACCGCAACTTCGAGGTCCGCTCCGCCCTCCAGAACGTGCCCGCGAACGACCAGGGCGGCTCGCTCGTCTGGACCGGTCCGGAGCTGACGCTGGGAGGAACCCACGTGCTCGCCGCGGGCGTGGACGTGCGCCGCTCCCGCGGCAAGGCCGATGAGCTGCTCTTCCCCGCCACCGCCACCGCCAGGACGCTCTACGCGCGCAACACGCAGGGCACGCAGCTGTCCGGCGGCGTCTTCGTGCAGGACCTCTACACCGTGTCCCCCGCGCTGGAGTTCGCCGGCACGCTGCGCTGGGACACGTGGCGCAACTTCGACGGCAGCCAGCTGGAGAGCTTCGCGAACGGCACCGCCACCTTCACCGAGTTCGAGCCCCGCACCGCGAGCCAGCTCAGCCCGCGCCTGGCCGCGCGCGTGCGCCCGCTGGAGTGGCTCACCCTGCGCGCCTCCGCGTACCGCGCCTTCCGCGCCCCCACCCTCAACGAGCTCTACCGCCCCTTCCAGGTGGGCACCGTCCTCACCGCCGCGAACCCGGACCTGGGCGCCGAGCGCCTCTGGGGCACCGAGGCGGGCGTGGAGGCCACCGGCCCGCGCGGGCTCACCGGCCGCGTCACCGGCTTCTGGAACGTGCTGGACGCGCCCGTCACCAACGTCACCCTCGCCACGCCCCTGCCGGACGGCGCCACCCGCCAGCGCCAGAACCTGGGCCGGGCCCGCGTGCGCGGCGTGGAGCTGGGCGCGGACTGGCGCGTGTCGCGGCGGTGGACCGCGCTCGCCGCCTATACCTTCGTGGACCCCGTCGTCACGCGCGCCCCCGGCCAGCCGGACCTCGTGGGCCGCCAGCTGCCGCAGGACCCCAGGCATCGCGGCTCGCTCGCGGTGACCTTCGACGACCCGTCCATCGTCTCCGTCACCGCGCAGCTGCGCGTGTTCGGCCCCCAGTACGAGGACGACCTCAACACGCGCGGCATGGGCGGCGCGGCGGTGGTGGACCTGTTCGTGAGCCGCCACCTGTTCTGGAAGGTGGACGCCTTCGGCGCGGTGGAGAACCTCTTCGACCGTGAGTACCTCGCGGGCCGCGCGGGCGTGGACACCCTGGCGCCGCCCTTCCAGGCCCGCGTGGGCCTGCGCCTGCGCGACGTGTTCAGCGAATCGAGCGCACGGGCGGCACCGGGCGCACCGGGCCGTTGAACCAGCGGCTCAGCTCCGTCGTGTCCTCCATCCGCTTCGCGGGCGGCAGGCTGGAGAGGAACACGCGGCCGTAGCCCTTGGTCACGATGCGGCGGTCCAGCATCGCCACGATGCCCCGGTCCGCCTGCGTGCGGATGAGCCGCCCGAAGCCCTGGCGCAGCGCCAGCGCCGCCTGCGGCAGCTGGTACTGGTCGAACGGCTCCTCGCCACGCGCCTGGATTTGACGGATGCGCGCGGCCACCAGCGGGTCTCCAGGAGACGCGAAGGGAAGCCGGTCGATGATGACCAGGCTCAGCGCGTCCCCGGGCACGTCCACGCCCTCCCAGAAGCTGTGCGCGGCGAAGAGCACGCTGGGCGTCTGGCGGAAGGCGTCCAGCAGCTGCTGCTTGGGCCGCTCTCCCTGGAGCAATGCTTGATAAGGCAGCCGCGTCGCCGTCAGCTCGTACGCGCGCACCATGTTGCGCAGGGACGTGAAGAGGACGAACGCGCGCCCTCCCGTCACTTCACACAGCTGGATGATCTCCTCCGCCGCCGCCTCGATGAAGCCCGGGGCGCTGGGGTCCGGCAGGTGCGTGGGCAGGTACAGCGCGGACTGGCGGGGGAAGTCGAACGGGCTGGGCACCGCCAGCGTGCGCACGCGCGTCACGGGCTGGCCCTCGTCGTCGTACATGCCCATGCGCCTGGCGAAGAAGTCGAAGCGGCTGTCCGCCGCGAGCGTCGCGGAGGTGAACACCACCGTGTCCAGCGCGCCGTAGAGCCGGTCGCGCAGCTCCTTCGCCACGTCGATGGGGTTCGCGCGCAGGAACAGCCCCTTGCCTCGCGCCTCCGCCCAGTACACGTGGTCCGCGGACTCGGACTTCTCCAGGAAGGTGAGCTGCTCCGCCATCTCCTCCGCGCGGCGGTGGATGGCGGCCAGCTCCGGCTCGCGCTCGCTGCCCGCGAAGGACGCCAGCGCGGCCAGGCCTTCGCGCACCTGCTCCAGCGCGCCGGACAGCTTGCCCATCGTCTCCGGGCGCAGGGCCACGGTGGACTCCTGGCTGGACAGCCCCAGCGCGCGCGGCGCCTGGAGGAACAGCGCGTCCGCGTGCGAGCGCACCCGCTGGGCCAGCGCGGAGAGCGTCGCGTGGCGCTCGTCCTTCGCCGGCAGGGCCGCCACCGCGTCGCGCGACAGCTCCTCCAGCCGGTAGTTGGACACGCTGCACCCGAAGTGGCTGCTGGCCGCGTCCTCCAGCGCGTGCGCCTCGTCGAAGATGACCGCGTCGTAGAAGGGCAGCACCCCTTCCGTGCGCTTGCCGGAGCTGCGCAGCGCCAGGTCCGCGAAGAACAGGTGGTGGTTCACCACCAGCAGGTCCGCGACCTCCGCGCGCTTGCGCATCCGCGTGACGAAGCACGTCTCATACTGCGAGCAGCGCGAGCCCAGGCACGTCTCCGACGTGGTGGACAGCCGCGACCACGCGGCGAAGGACTCCGGCAAGTCGAGCTCCGCCCGGTCCCCCGTCTCCGTCTGCGTCACCCACTTCTTGAGCAGCGGCCACTGCTTCGCCTCTTCCTTCGAGATGAACTGCGGGTCCTTCTCGAAGGAGTCATAGCGGTGCAGGCACAGGTAGTTGCCGCGCCCCTTGAGGTACGCCGCCTCGAAGCGCAGCCCCAGCTTCTCGCTGAGCAGCGGCAGGTCCTTGAAGAACACCTGGTCCTGCAGCGTCTTCGTGGCCGTGGACACCACCACCTTGCGCCCCGACAGGAGCGCGGGCACCAGGTACGCCAGCGTCTTGCCCGTGCCGGTGCCGGCCTCCGCCAGCAGGTAGCTGCCTTCGGAGAAGGCCCGCTCCACCGCGCGCGCCATCTGGAGCTGCTCCGGGCGGTGCTCGTACGCGGGCAACGCCTCTTCCAGCGCGCCACCAGGCCCCAGCAAGCTGTCGACAGAGAGAGGACGGGGCGCGGGCGCGGACATGCGGTGGTTCGGGGGCAGGAGGACGGAAAAGGCGGCCCCGCAGGATAACAGCGCCCGGCGCCCCCCGCGCGTTCCCTGACGCGCCCGTGAAGCCCCGTCC
>NZ_RAVY01000237.1:0-13689 GCF_003611625.1 Corallococcus sp. CA054B | reverse complement strand
CCGAAGGAAGGATCCGTCTTGAAGACCCCAGCACCCGAAGCCTCACCCCCAGGACGTACGCCCCGCCCGCCGAAGAAGTCTGCTGCCGCCGTCAAGTGCGCGTCGCTGTCGCTCGTCGCGGCACTGGCGGCGGGGTGTCCGGGGGCCCAGATCCGGCCCGAGGCGTTCACCTGCCCGGCTGGGGCAGAAGAGGCCATGCGGGAGCAACTTCACTGGATGGACGGAGACAGATTCTCCATCCAACTCGATGACAGCCAGGCGGATTTCTATTTTGCGTGGTTCACCCCTGGCGCGAGGGTGGTGGGGGTCGTCCCGGAAGGCGTCAACAATGACCGGCAACGTGCGATCGCCCCTCGTGGAACACACTTCTACGGCAAGGCCTATTACCTCTCCGACAAGATGGGGCGTGTGGATGGACCCGCACTCGTCATCCGGTATGACCGCGTGAAGCTCCCGGGGCAGGAGGAGTACCCCATCTGCGTCGTGGTTGAGACCACTGCCGAAGAGTTCAAGGACGGCAGGGTGAAGGCGTCAAATAGAGCTGGCGGGCACGTTGTGGGCCGCTGGCCCTGAGCGGGCCCGTTGAGCCACAGCGCTCAGTGCTGCGTGCGCGGCTGGAGCGCCTGCACCTGGCGCACCTGCTGGCGGCTGTTGAGCGGCAGGGCCGGCAGCGTGAGCTGATCCAACTCCCGCGGGCCGATGAGCTGCACCACGTCCTTGCGGAAGAGCAGGTCCAGCGTCCAGCCCATGGCCACGCGCACCTTCGTCTCCAGCTTCGGCAGCTTGAACAGGTAGACGGTGCGCCAGAGCACCCACGCGAAGGTGCCGGAGAACTTCAGCCCCAGGATGCGCGCCACGCCCGAGCGCTGGCCAATCGTGGCCAGCTGCCCCAGCATCTTGTATCGGAACGCCTTCCCCGGCTGACCCTTCAGCGCCGCGCTCACGTTGCCCGCCACCGTCACGCCCTGGCGAAGCGCGTGCTGCGCGGTGGGCGGGCAGGGCTTCCCTCCATGGGTCACGTCCGGCACCGACGCGCAGTCGCCCAGCGCCCACACGCCCGGGAAGCCGGGCACCTCCATGCGCTCGTTCACCTTGAGCCGCCCGCGCTCCATCTCGCATGGCAGCGTGCACAGCAGGGACGGCGGCGTGACGCCCGCGGTCCACACCACCGTCTTGGTGGGCACCACCGTGCCGTCCGGCATCTCCACGCCCGCCTCCGTCACGTCCTTCACGTGGACGCCGGTGCGCACCTCCACGCCGTGCTCGATGAGCTTCTGGCGCGCGTACGCGCCCAGGTCCTCGCCCAGCTCCGGCAGCACCTCCTTGCCGCCGTGCACCAGCATCACGCGCACGTTGGCGTGCTGGATGTTGGGATAGAAGGGCAGGGCGCCGTGGATGAAGTCGTTGATGGCGCCCGCCGCCTCCACGCCCGCGAAGCCGCCGCCCACCACCACGAAGGTGACGATGGCGTTGCGTGTGCCCATGGTGATGCAGTCCGCGTCCGCTTCCTCCAGCCGGTCGACCAGGCAGTTGCGCAGGAGCATCGCGTCGCCCAGCGTCTTCATGGTCAGGGAGTAGTCGCGGGGGCCCGGCTTGCCGAAGAAGTTCGTCTCCGAGCCCATGGCCATCACCAGGTAGTCGTACTCCAGCGTGTGGCTGTGGCCGTCCAGCCCGCCGTGCGCCACCGTGACGCGCTTCGACTCCAGGTCCAGCCCGCTGACGTCACCCTCCACGAACGTCAGGCGCGGCATCAGCTTGCGCAGCGAGATGACGATGGCGGTCGCGTTCAGGTCGCTCGCCGCCACTTCATGGAGCATGGGCGTGAAGAGGAAGAAGTTGTCGCGGCTGACGAGCGTCACCTCCACGTCGTCCCGCTTCCCCAGCTGCCGCTCCAGGTGCAGCGCCGCGTACATCCCGGCGAAGCCGCCCCCCAGGATGAGCACCCGCTTGCGCGGCGCTGGCGCGCCCACGCAGAGCCCTTTCGACTGCTTGTCCGCTCCCATGCCCGCCTCCTCACGGCGCGAAGAACACCCATCCAATGTCGGGGCACTCCTTCGCGTCCGCATCCCGGGCAGGCGGGGGCCTGTGGGGCCGCTCGTCTCACGGGTGGTTCGGGTGCATCCGGTGCCGCCACGTCGTGCGCTGCGAGGTGAAGCGGGGGTTCTCGAAGAGCTTGATGAGCACCATGCCCGCCACGAACCCTCCGATGTGCGCCCACACGGCAACGCCGCCGGACACCTCCGGCCGCAGCGTCATCAGCTGCGGCAGGCCGGTGATGACCTGGAGCACGAACCACCACGCCAGCACGGCCCACGCGGGGATGGGGAAGACGCGGATGAGGATGAAGATGATGAACAGCATGTTCACCCGCACGCGCGGGTAGAGCACCAGGTACGCGCCCAGCACGCCCGCGATGGCGCCGGACGCGCCCACCGTGGGCACCGGCGACGTGGGGTCCACCGCCACGTGCGCCGCCGCCGCCACCAGTCCGCACACCAGGTAGAAGACGAGGAAGCGCAAGCGCCCCATGCTGTCCTCGATGTTGTTTCCGAAGACCCAGAAGAACAGCACGTTGCCCAGCAGGTGCCCCCAGCTGCCGTGCAGGAACATGGACGTGAGCGGCGTGAGGCGGTTGATGGCCTCGTTGTCCACCACGCACGCCAGCCCGTCCCCCAGCGGCACCGCCTGCCCCAGCGGCGCTCGGCCGGTGAGCTCCCCGGGCACCAGGCCCAGCTCGCAGATGCTGGTGGCCAGCGCCACCACGTTGAAGCCCGCGCCCTGGAGGAACACCCAGGTGAGGCCAATGGCCCCGAGCAGGAGGTACGTCATCACCGGAGTACGCAGGGTCGGGTTGTCGTCGCTGATGGGAATCATGTCCGCCCGCCAGCATGGCCCCGCCACCGGCCCCCCGGACGGCTTCGTGCGCACGGATGTGCGGCGCCGGACGCATCACCGGAAGGCGGCCGGGCTCTAGCCAAATGAAGGTTGCCTCCTGGGGGTGACCCTCTCCCGGAAGGGCCTGGACTTGGCTTCCAGGCCCGCACCGGGCGAAATTCCGCAGCCGTCTTCCCTTTCATGGAGTCCGGAGCAATGAATCCCTCGAAATCATCCCGCGCCTCGGCGCTGCTCGTGGTGTCCGTCCTGGCCCTCGCCTTCAGCGGCTGCGCCGCGCGCCGCCAGCAGTCGTACCTGGAGGACAAGGCCATGGGGCACATCTACCGCAAGCCCATCGCGGAGGTGTGGCCGGCGGCCCTGGCCCTGATCAAGGAGAAGGGCTTCTCCGTGACGAACACGCAGACCGGCTTCGAGACCACGACGGAGTGGCTGATGACCAGCGCCCCCTCCTCGCTGGGCACCTCCTACGCGCGCTACCTGGTGCGCGGCTATGAGCGGGGGCCCGGCCAGTGCGCCGTGGAGTACCGCCGCCAGGACCGCTCCGAGTCCCGCGCCGCCGACAGCACCGACGGGCGCGCGAATGAGCAGCGGGAGGGCGTGAACGGCGCGGGCGCCTCCCAGATGCGGCGCGACTCCGAGCTGGAGTGGGAGCTGCTCCAGAAGGTGGACCCCGAGGCCGCCGCCGCCCTCAAGGCCGAGGCGAAGAAGATCGAGTAGTCCGCCGCACCGCTTCCGGGGCCGCCGCCCGCGTCAGTCGCGCAGCGGCAGCTCCACGGTGAGGCCGTCGAAGGCCACCTCCACCGGCCCCTTGAACGCCTCACGCGCCTGCGTGAGCAGCCGTCCGGGGTCGGTGTCGTGGCGGCTGGACAGGTGGGTGAGGATGAGCCGCTTCGCTCCCGCCTCCCGAGCCACCTGGGCCGCCTCCCGCGCGGTGGAGTGCCGCGTCTCCAGCGCGCGCGTCTGCTCGTCGTCGGAGAAGGTGGACTCGTGCACCAGCAGGTCCGCGTCCTTCGCCGCCTGCACCAGCGCCGGACACGGCCGCGTGTCGCCGGAGATGACCAGCCGCCGCCCGGACCGGGACTCGCCCAGCACGTCCTCCGGCTTCACCACGCGCCCGTCCGGCAGCGTGACGGACTCGCCCTTCTGCAGCTTGCCGAAGGACGGCCCCTCCGGCACGCCCAGCTCCCGCGCCTTCTCCAGGTGGAATCTCCCCGGACGGCCGTCCTCCGCCAGCACGTAGCCCAGCGCGTGGATGCGGTGGTCCACGCCCACCGCCTGCACGGTGTAGCCATTGCGGCGCACCGTGTCCCCGTCCTTCAGTTCGTGGATCTCCACCGGGAAGGCCAGCGACTCCAGCCCCAGGTGCACGGCCTGGTGCAGCAGCCGGCGCGCGGGAGGAGGCCCATACAGGTGCATGGGCGCGGTGCGGCCCATCATCCCCAGCGTGCGCAGGAAGCCGATGATTCCCAGGTAGTGGTCGGCGTGGAAGTGCGTGAAGAACGCCGCGTCCACGGTGAAGCCCGTGCCGAAGCGCACCATCTGCCGCTGGGTGCCCTCGCCACAGTCGAAGAGGAGCAGGTCCGCGTCCGCCTTCACCGCCAGGCCGGAGAGGCCGCGATGCAGCGTGGGCTGTGCGGCGGAGGTGCCGAGGAAGGTGAGCCTCAGTAGGGACATGCCAGCGCTTCCCACGTCGAGAGTGGCCTCCTCGCACGCGCGGAGTCCGTCCCGCGGCGCGCGTTCCCGGGGCATTTACCAGGGTGCGAGGGGGCGTGCTATGCAGCCGGCCCTTTCGGACCCGCCCCCATGCCTGATTCCCTGACGGTCGGCCCCACGGCCGACCCCCGCCGAGTGAAAGCCCAGGACGGCCGCCTGCTCACCGTTCCTGACGGCTGGGCCCTCCTTCCCCCCGGCGACGCCGGCCTCACCCGCCGCGTGAAGGCCGCCGGCCCCTCCTGGACCGTGGTGGAGAAGGTGGGCCGCAAGCTCTTCTCCCGGGGCGTGTGGGCGCCAGAGGCCCACATCGTCCACGCCAAGGCCGCCCTGGAGGACGAGCGCGCCACCCCCGCCTACGCGAAGAAGCTGGCCCAGGGCCGCGAGCGCCGCGCCAGGGAACAGGCCGAGTACGAGGTCGACTTCGCCAACGCCGTCCTGCGCTTCCTCGCCTTCAGCCCCGCGTGGCTCCCCCACGCCAAGCGCCTGGCCGTGATGGTCGCCGGCCACGCCACCCCCGTGGGCAGCGGCACCGTGGCCCGCACGGAGCGCATCCCCATTGAAAGGCGCGCGGAGGCCGCCGTCATCGCCTGGATGCGCCACCAGACCACCGGCTACGACGACATGCGCATCCAGCGCGTGAAGGGCGCCCGCCGCGAGGTGCGCCGCGAGCTGGCGGAGGTGTCCCGCGCCATCCTGGACCTGCACCGCCGGGACGCCCCCCACGCCCCGCCCGCGTGTCCGCTCTGCTCCGCACTCCTGCGCCCTCCGCCGACACGCCCCTCGGATTCCTGACCCGGCGTTCAGCAACGACTGTTCTATTTCTGACCGGCGGGTTAGGAATGCGTCCGCCATGCCCCGCCATGCCGACCCCAAAGCCCGCAGCGCGCTCATCGCGTCCGCGCGGGCGGAGTTCGCGAAGCGGGGCGTGAAGGGCGCGCGCATCAGCGACATCACCGCCGCCAGCGGCCTGTCCAAGGGCGCCTTCTACCTGCACTTCCCCTCGAAGGAGGCCCTCTTCGCGGCGCTGGTGGAGGGCTTCCTGGAGGAGCTGGAGCGGCTGGCCACGAAGCGCATGTCCTGCACGGAGCGCTTCCGCGCCGACCACAGCGGCCTGCCGGGCCCCGGGGACGTCGCCACGCGCTCGGAGCGCTACCGCGACTTCCTGCGCATGGAGGCCGCGCTCGACGTGGAGATGCTGGAGCTCATGTGGGAGCAGCGTGAGTTGGTCACCGCGCTCATCGTGGGCAGCCAGGGCACCTCCTTCGAGTCCGTCATGTGGGACGTGGTGGACCGCGAGGTGGAGCGCATCGCCCGGGAGTTCCACCACCTGCGCGGCCAGCATCCGGACACCCCGGACGTGGACCCCAGCCTCTTCGGCTCCTTCATCGTGGGCACCTATCTGCTGCTGGCCCGGCGCATGGGGCGGCTGACGCAGAAGCCGGACCTGGCCTCCTGGGCCGTGGGCCTCCAGCGTCTGATGCACGAAGGCTCGCTGCCCCGCGAGGCCGTGCCCGCGACGCCCGCCGCCCTCGCGCGTCCCTCTTCACCGCCTTCCACGCGCCGGCGCCACGCCCGCGCGGACCACCCGCACCGCCCGCCAAGGAAACGCCCGTGAAACCGTCCACGAAGCCCTCCGCCTCCCGCGCCCTCACCGCCCTGGGAATGGCCGCCGCGCTCTCGCTCTCCGGTTGCGACAAGGCGGATGCCGCGTCCGCGCCGCCCGCCGCCGCGGCCCCCGGCCAGGAAAAGCCGGCGCCGGCCGTGAAGGTCGTCTCCGCGCGCGGCGTGCAGGCCTCGCAGTCGGAGGAGGTGACGGGCACGCTGTACCCGGCCCAGGGCCTCCAGGTCGGCTTCGAGGTGGGCGGCCGCCTGGAGACGGTGCGCATCCACAAGGGGCAGGCCGTGAAGAAGGGCGACACGCTCGCCCAGCTCAACTCCGAAATCGCGGACGCGCAGGTGGCCGGCGCGGAGGCCGCCGTCGCCGCCGCGGAGGCCGCCGCCTCCATGGCGCGGGACGCGGCCGAGCGCACGGAGAAGCTCAGCACCGGCGGTGGCGTCAGCGACCAGCAGCACAAGAACGCCGTGGCCGCCGCCGCGCAGGCCCAGGCGCAGGTGATGGCCGCGAAGGCGCAGCTGGCGCAGGCCCGCGCGTCGCGCCGCCGGCACGACCTGAAGGCCCCCTTCGCGGGCACGCTCATCGAGTCCCCTGACCAGGCGGGCGCCACGGTGGGGCCGGGCTCGCCCCTCTTCACCCTGGAGCAGCTGGACACGCTCATCTTCCGCACCACCGTGGCGGAGGGCGCGCGCGCGCTGCTCAAGCCCGGCACGAAGGTGCGGGTGGCGGCGCTGGGCAACGGCGCGTCCACCGAGGAGGCCGTGGTGCGCACCATCCTGCCCTCCGCGGACCCCACCACCCGCCGCATCCCGGTGGAGATCGCCGTGCCCAACGCGGACGGCCGCTTCGTGGCCCACACCCTGGCGCGCGCCATGCTGAAGCTGGGGGAGACGCAGGAGGCGCAGCTGCTCCCCACGACGGCGCTGTCCTCCTCCAACGGGGACCACGTCCTCGTCGTCAGTGACGGCTCGCTCCAGCGCGTGGACGTGCAGGTGCTGGAGCGCCGCGACCGCGAGGTGGTGGTGCGCGCCGCGGCCGTCCTCCAGCAGGTGGTGGACTTCCCCACGCCCTCCCTGACCCCCGGCACCCGCGTCTCCGTGAAGTAGCCGCAAGCCGCCCCCTTTCGCCGCATGCGCGGCGTGCGTGAGCTCTTCCCATGATTCTCAGTGAAGTCTCCATCCGACGGCCGGTGTTCACGGCCATGGTGTCCCTGCTGCTCATCGTGCTGGGCGTGATGGGCCTCAACCGCCTGGGCACCGACCTCTACCCGGACGTCAGCTTCCCCATCGTGGTGGTCAACACCCTCTACAAAGGCGCGGGCCCGGGCGAAATCGAGACCCAGGTCATCAAGCCCCTGGAGGACGCGGTCGCCGGCATCAGCGGCGTGGATAAAATCCACTCCTTCAGCCGTGAGAACGTGGGCACCGTGGTGGTGTCCTTCACGCTGGGCACCTCCCTGGACACCGCCGTCCAGGACGTGCGCGACAAGGTGGGCCAGGCCGTCAACAAGCTGCCCTCGGACGCGGACGCGCCCATCGTCAGCCGCGTGGACCTGTCCGCCGCGCCCATCCTCACCTACGCGGTGTCCGCGGACATGACGTCCCAGACGCTGCGCAAGTTGCTGGATGACCGCATCAAGCCCGCGCTCGCGCAGCTGCCCGGCGTGGCGGAGGTGCGCATCACCGGCGGCGACACGCGTGAGGTTCAAGTCGACATCGACCTGGACAAGGCCCGCGCGGTGGGCATCGCGCCGTCGCAGGTGTCCCAGCGCATCGCCATGGAGAACCTCAACCTGCCCGCGGGCCGTCTGCGGGTGGGGCCCAACGAGCTGACCGTGCGCTCCATGGGCGAGTTCCGCAGCGTGGAGGAGCTGCGAAAGCTGCCCATCGCCCGGAGCAGCACTGGCGCCCAGGTGCGCCTGGAGGAGATCGCCACCGTCACGGACGGCGTCGCCGAGCGCCGCACCACCGCGCGCCTCAACGCCCGCGACGCCGTGGTGCTGGAAATCGTGAAGCAGCCGGGCTCCAACACGGTGAGCGTCAGCGACGCGGTGAAGAAGACGCTCGCGGACATGACGCCGGTGGTGGGGCAGGGCTTCAAGGCCACGCTCCTCATCGACCAGTCGGACCTCATCCGCGCCAACACCCACGAGGTGTGGGTCGCCCTCATCTTCGGCGGCCTGATGGCGGTCCTCATCATCCTGATGTTCCTGTTGGACCCGCGCGGCACGTTCATCTCCGCGCTCGCGCTGCCCACGTCCGTCATCGGCACGTTCTTCGTCATGTACGTGCTGGGCTACTCGCTCAACCAGATGACGCTCTTGTCGCTGTCGCTGGCCATCGGTCTGCTCATTGATGACGCGGTGGTGGTGCGCGAGGCCATCACCCACCGGCTGGAGCAGGGCGAGGAGCCCATGAGCGCCGCGTACAACGGCACCAAGGACGTGGGCCTGGCGGTGCTCGCGACGACGCTGGCCCTGGTGGCGGTGTTCATCCCCGTGGCCTTCATGCCCGGCATCGTGGGTCAGTTCTTCAAGCAGTTCGGCATCACCATCTCCGTGGCGGTGCTCATCTCGCTGTTCATCTCCTTCACGCTGGACCCCATGCTGTCCGCGCGCTTCGCCAAGGCGCACAAGCCGGGGGAGCAGCGGCAGGAGCCCGCCGTCTTCCGCGCGCTGCGCCGCGTCCTGGAGGCCACCGAGTCCTCGTACTCGCGCATCCTGGGCTGGGTGCTGCGCCACAAGTGGACCACCGCGGGCCTCACCGTGCTGGCGCTGGTGCTGTCCTTCGGCGCCGCCAGCCGCCTGGGCGTGGAGTTCATGAGCGCGGAGGACCGCTCACAGCTCCTGGTCGAATTGCAGCTGCCGGACTCCACCAACCTGTCGCAGACCACGGAGCGCGCCGCGGAGGCGGAGGTGCTCCTCAAGACGCTCCCCGAGGTCACGGACATCTACACCACCGTCGGCCCCAACGGAGACGTCTACAAGGCGCGCATGCGCGTGCTCACGGTGGGCAAGGACCAGCGCACCAAGAGCATCGGCACCCTCAAGGAGGAGGTCCGCGCGCTGCTGGTCCCCAACCTGGTCTCCACCGCCGTCACCCTGTCGGACCCGCCGACCATCGAGGGCCTGGGGGACTGGTACCCCATCATGGTGCGCGTGGTGGGCCCGGACCTGAAGCGCATCAACGAGGAGGCCGAGCGCGTCGCCAGCATCCTGCGCACCCTGGGCACCTCCGACGTGCGCGTGGACTCCAACCCCGCCAAGCCGGAGCTCCAGATTCAAATCGACCGCGCCCGCGCCGCGGACATGGACCTGTCCGCCGGGGCGCTCGCCGCGCAGCTGCGGCTGGCCATTGACGGTGACGTGACGGCCAAGCTGCGCGAGGGCACGGACGAGACGGACATCCGCGTGCGCCTGCGCGAAGAGGACCGCGCCACGCCGGAGCGCGTGCGCCAGCTGATGGTCGTGTCGCCCCACGGCCTGCACCAGGTGACGGACGTGGCCGAGGTGTCGCTCAAGGACGGCCCCAGCGTCATCGAGCACGAGAACCGCGAGCGCCAGGTGGCCGTCGTCTCCCAGCTGGCCAAGGGCGCCGCGCTGGGTGACGTGGCCACGAAGCTCAAGGCCGCCATCGCGGAGAAGCCGCTGCCGCCCGGCTACGCCATCGTCTACGACGGCCAGATGAAGAGCCTGGATGAGCAGAACAGCGCGTTCGGCATGGCGTTCCTGCTGGCCTTCGTCTTCATCTACATGGTGCTGGCCAGCCAGTTCGAGTCCTTCAAGCACCCCTTCACCATCATGGTGTCGCTGCCGCTGGCGCTCGTGGGCGCGCTCCTGGGGCTCGTCGTCACGAACTACCACCTCAGCATGGGCGCGATGATTGGCGTCATCCTGCTGATGGGCCTCGTCACGAAGAACGCCATCCTCCTCATCGACGGCGCGCTCCACCACCTGCGCGAAGGCGACTCCGTGGACGAGGCCCTGCTCAAGGCCGGCCCGCGCCGCCTGCGCCCCATCCTCATGACGAGCGCGGCCATGGCCATTGGCATGGTGCCCACCGCCGTGGGCACGGGCACCGGCTCCGAGTTCCGCGCCCCCATGGCCATCTCCGTCATTGGCGGCGTCATCACCTCCACCTTCCTCACGCTGCTGGTGGTGCCGGTGGTGTTCGCGGCGATGGAGAAGCTGTCCTTCCGCAAGAAGCAGCCCCGCGCGCAGGGCCCGCACTCCGCGCTCCCCGCGGACGCGCCCGCGGCGCACGACCGCGCGGCCTGAGGCCTCACGGCCAGAAACAAGAAGGCGCGGGTGACGGTGCCGTCACCCGCGCCTTTCATTTGAAACAAGGGGGATGAAACAAATCCCGGGTGGGCGTCTTCCGCTTCGGGCCGCCGGCTCCGGGCCTTGCCGGAGACGGGGCGTTCGCGGGCGTCCTGCCCGGGAGGACAGCTCTAGCGAGCGGCCGAGAAGCCTTCGCCGTTCAGCAGGCGCACGCGCGCCTTGGCGAGCTGGTTCTGCGCTTCCTCCAGCGACACACAATCCACGGTGATGTCGTCGTTGGGGGATGCTTCCGACGCCACGCGGGCCGTCTGCAGGCGCGCGATGGTGGAGTCCGACACGTGCGCGCACATCGCGCAGCCATTCTTGCGCCCGTGGTCGACGATCTCGGAGAACAGCTTCGCGGATTCCGGCTCCAGCGGGCGCAGACCCCGCATGTCGGCCAGAACCAGGTGCCGCCCTCCGCCGTAGCTGTCCGTGGCCTTCTTGTAGACGGCCACGTACTCCTTCATTTCGTTCGGCCGCATGAAACCGCTCATGCGGGCAGTGATGGTCCGACGGCTGACATCGTTGGTGACTTCGAACATAGGTGCGCCCTCCCTCGCAGGATCAAAGCCTAACAGACGTCTTTCGGACTTTCACCAGCCCCCCCGTCATTCCCGGCGGGGTGTAAGGTTTGAAAGGAATTGCGTGTTATTCCTTCTCGGTAGGTTGTAAAAATGAAGAAGCCCGGCCCGCGTGAGCGGAACCGGGCTTCAGTGCTCTGGGTTTGACCCGGAGCGGGTTGAGATCAACCCACTGCGCGGACGTTCTGCGCCTGCAGGCCCTTGGGGCCGCGCGTCACCTCGAACTCCACCTTCTGACCTTCCTGCAAGGTGCGGAAGCCGTCCATGTTGATGGCGCTGTGGTGGCAGAACACGTCCTCACCACCGCCGTCCTGAGTGATGAAGCCAAAGCCCTTCGCATCGTTGAACCACTTCACCGTACCAGTAGCCATGAATCGTCTTCTCTTTGTTGGTGGGGCGCGGCACCCACCGCCCGGGAGCGGCCGGTCCTCTCGAAATGTGAGGGCCTGAGTGCGAACAACAGTCTGCCCGGCGGGGAGGGGTGGGTGGAAGCCCCCTTGCTGAGCAGCCAACAGTTCGCGGGGTAGTCACCCTTCCCACCCATTGCTGGCACAGGCAGGCGGGCGTGGAGCCTGGGCCGCTCCAGCGCCTGGGTCTGGAGGCGTGGCTACCGTTCCTTCGCAAGGCCACGACGGCCGGGAGAGGAGTCACGTCATGTACGAGGTCCGAGGCCCCGATACCCTGCTGCCCCCCGTTCCTCCGCGCGCGGAGGGCACCGTGCGCCGCGAGTGGCGCCGGATGCGGGACCACAGCGCGGCGGCGGGCATCCTGTCGCGTCCCTTGTTCGGCCGGCTGCCGCTGCGCCGTTGGGTGTCGCAGGATTTGCACTCGGTGCTGGACTACGTGGGCGGCGCGGCGCTGGTGGCGGTGGGGAATGCATCCGGTGACAGCAGGGCGAAGGCGGCCGGCTGGGCGCTGGGCGGTGCCGCGGTGGGCGTGTCGCTGTTCACGGACTACCGGCTGAGCCTCACGAAGCTCATCCCCATCGAGGCGCACGAGCTGGCGGACTACGCCTATGGCCTGGGCGCGGTGCTGGCGCCCTTCGTGCTGGGGTACGCGAAGCGCTCGCCGGTGGCGGCGGCGCTGCACGTGCTGTTGGGCGTGAAGGTGCTGGCCGCGTCGCTCGTCACGGACTACCGCTGCCAGACGGGCATGCACCTGGGCGGAGAGCTGGCCACGGACCCCGAAGGCATCGGGGCCTGAAGTCTCAGGGCTGGAGCTTGAGCAGGAAGCCATCCTGCAGCGGCCGTGACGGTTCGTCCTCTGGGACGGACCGGTTGAAGCCGCCGGCGAGCAGCACGCCTCCGGCGGCGTCCACGCTCAAGGCCCGGGCCTGGGCCACGGTGCCGGGGCTCGCGAACCCGCGCACCCAGAGCGACGTGCCCTCTTCCGGCAACAGCTTCGCGACATACAGGCCCGGCGGCAGGCTTCCCCCGCCCAGGGCGAGACCGCCGTCGTGGCCGCCCGCCACCGTCAGCTGGCCCGCGTCGTCGGTGGCCACCATCGGCGCGCCGGTGGGGAAGGTGCGCGCCCACTGCTGGCCGCCGTCCGCGTCGTAGGCCAGGAGGAAGCCGTCGCGCGAGTCCGCGCGGTGGAAGGTCTTCTGGAAGTACAGCCGGCCGCTGAAGCCGCCACCCACGAAGACGCGGTCCGCTCCCACGGCCACGGACACCGCGGTGCCATCCGTGCCGCGCACGTCATGACTCCAGACGTGGTCGCCGTCCCGGGTGAGCTTCACCACGAAGGGCGTGTGCTGGCGCACGGTGACGAAGGTCGCGTCGCCAAACGATACCGCCCCCGCGTAGCCGCCCACCACGTGCACGTCGCCAAAGACATCCACCGCCACCGCTCGCGCGGAGACCTCGCCCTCGCCTGAAGGCATCCACACGCGGCTCCAGCGCTGCTCACCCTTGGGGCCCACGCTCAACGCGAAGCCCGCATGTCTGCCGTGGGGCGTGCGCTTCAATCCCTCTCCCAGGTCGCGCGCGCCGGCGAAGTCCCCCACCAGCACCGCGCCCCCGTGGTGGTCGGACGTGACGCCGTTCACCGCCACCGGGCCTTCACCCGGCAGCGAGCGCACCCAGTCCAGCGCGCCGCCGCCGTCCAGCCGGGCCAGGAACGGCCCCTCCGGCAGCGTGGCGCCGTCGCGGGTGAAGCCCGCGGACATGCCCGTGAGGAAGATGTTGTCGGAGGCGTCCACCGCCAGGCCGCCCACGCGGGCCCGCGCCTCGCGCCCGGGCGTCCAGCCCCGCGCCCACTTCAGCGCGCCTTCCGACGAATACCGCGCCACCAGCAGATGTGGTGCCACGACGTTGCGATTGAAGGGCAGGGGCCCCGCCCCCAGGTCGATGGGTTCTTGATAGGTCGCCGCCACCAGGACGTCCCCGTTGGAGGTCACCACCGCGTGCGGAGCCTGTGGGTCCCCAACCATCAGGGTCCGCGACCACACGTGTGCCTCCACGCCCTCTGGCGCTCCCTGTCCACCCATCTCGCCGAGCACCGGGATGCGCGGTGCCGTGGCCCGGGCTTCCTCGCACCCCACGAGAAAGAGCCCCCCCACGCAC
>NZ_RAVY01000236.1:0-13692 GCF_003611625.1 Corallococcus sp. CA054B | reverse complement strand
CCGCCAACACGGTCCCGGCGAAGGCGGTGGTGGCCAAGAAGCCCGCCCCGCCGCCGCCCCCGGTCAAGCGCCCGCCGGCCAAGCCGGCCCCCGCCAAGCCCGCCCCGAAGCGTCGCTAGGGGAGCGGCCGGGGTCGGCCCCGGACACGTGCCTCAAGGGGAATATGGCCTCTCCGGGGGGATTGCATTATCCCTCGGCTCCCCTATGCGCACCTTCCGCAGCGGCCTGACCGCGCTCGCCCTCGTCGCCGGCCTCACCGGCTGCCCCCGGCCCTCCTCCGTCGTCGCGCCCCACGTGCTCGAAACCGCCGCAGAGCGGGCCGGCCAGGGTGACGTGGAGGCGCGCACGCTCGCGTTCGCGGGCTTCCACGCGTACCTCGTCGCGGGTGACGCGAAGCTCGCGCAGCAGCGCTTCGACGCCGCCGTGCAGAAGGACCCGGGCGACCCGTACGCCCTGCAGGGCCAGGCGCTGCTGGCCCGGCGCAATGGCCAGTCCGACCGCGCGCTCGCCGCGTCGCTGGAACTGGTGAAGCGCGCGCCCCGCCACCCGGTGGCCGTCATCGCCGCGCGCTACGTGCTGGACCGCGTGGGCACCTCCCGCGCGGAGGACGACAACATCCTCAAGGGCGTGGACGCGGGACTCGCCGCGGGCGCCCGGGGCGAGACGGCCTACCTGCTGCGCGCCGCGCGCCTGTCCGTCGCGAGCCTGCGCGCGGACACGGCCACCCAGGCCCAGACGCTCCAGGACCTGGGCGGCGCGAGCGAGGCCACGCTGGTGGGCCCCTTCTCCCCCTTCCACGTGCTGGCCATCGACGAGCCCATCGCGCCGGAGAAGGACGGCTCCTTCGCGGGCCCCTTCACGGGCGCGTACGGCCCGCTGACGGCGCGCACGCTGCGCTCGCCGGACGGCCGGCTGGACCTGGGCGGCGAGCCCGGCCACGGGGACATGTACGCGCTGGGCATCGACGCGGAGGTGGCGCAGGCCGGCGTGTACCTGCTGCGCACGGTGAGCCAGACGTCGCACCGCGTGCTGATGGACGGCGCCCCCGTGCTGGAGCGCCGCGACTGGGCGCGCACCGCGTCCACGGTGAGCGTGCGCGCGCTGGAGCTCCCCGCCGGCAAGCACCGCTTCGTGGTGAAGATGTCCCGCGACAACACGCAGGGCGGCCTCTCCTTCGCGCTGGCGAAGGCGGACGGAAGCCCCTCCGGCGTGCGCCTCACCGCCGCCACCGGGCCCGCGCCGCGCTGGAACGCGAGCGCCCCGGGCGAGGTGGAGGTCCCGGACCTGTACCCGGGCGCGGAGGACCTGGCCCAGGCGCTCCAGGGCGAGGCCGGCGAGACGCTGAGCACCTTCCTCGCGGTGCGCGACGCCCTGGCGCGCGACCTGGACGGCACGCACCGGCTGATGGCGAAGCTGGAGGCGACGACGCCCGCGCTGCTCACCCTGCGCGCGGAGCAGGCCGCGCAGGACCGCGGCATCCCGTCCAAGGTGGCGCGAGGCCGGGCCACGCGCGACCTGGAGGCGGCGCTGGCGAAGGACCCGGGCAACGTGGCCGCGCTGCTCTTGCGCGCGGACCTCTTCCTGGATGACGGCCAGCCGGCCACGGCGCTGGACACCCTGAAGACGGCGCGCGACGCGGTGAATCCCGCGGGCTTCCCGGTGCACATCCTCCTGGCCCGCGCCGCGCTGGCGCTGGACGTGGACGCACAGGCGGAGGTGGCCCTGGCCTCGGCGCTGGAGGCCCAGCCGGGCCTGTGCGAGGCGCTGGGGCTGCAGTACTCGCTGGCGCGCCGGCGCGACGCGGTGGCCCGCACGGACGAACTGGTGAAGGCCCAGGAGGGCTGCCCCGGCGCGGACGCGCGGCGGGTGGACCACCTGCGCACGCGCGGCGACCTGGACGGCGCGGCGAAGGGCTACACGCGGCTGCTCGCGCAGGACCCGGACAACCTCACCACCGCCGCGGCGCTCTCCAGCGTCTACGTGAGCCAGCGCCGCTACGACGACGCGGCGAAGGTGCTCCAGACGCTGGCCACCGTGTGGCCGCGCAACGCGGAGATCCTCAAGCGGCTGGCGGACGTGCGCGAGTACGCGGGCCAGGGTGCGGAGGCGCTGAAGCTGCGCGAGCAGGCGCTGAAGCTTGACGGCACGGACCTGGCGCTGCGCCGCGCGGTGGAGCGCGCGAAGACGGGCAAGGAGCTGCTGGCTGCGTACGCCATCGACGGCAAGGAGGCGCTGAAGGCCTACGAGGCGGCGCCCGTGACGGGCGGCAGCGCGGCGGCGTACGTGCTGGACGCGGCGGCGGTACAGGTCTACCCGGACGGCTCGCTCGTCAACCGCATCCACACCATCCAGAAGGCGCTGGAGCAGTCCGGCGTGCAGGAGATCGCGGAGGTGAACATCCCCCGCGGCGCCCAGGTGCTGGCGCTGCGCACGCTCAAGGCGGACGGCCGCGTGCTGGAGCCGGAGAACATCGAGGGCAAGGACACCATGAGCCTGCCCGGCGTGCAGGTCGGTGACTCCGTGGAGGTGGAGTACCTGCTTCCTGAGAGCGACCGCGGCCCCGCGCAGCCGGGCTTCACCGCATCCGCGTTCTACTTCCAGATCGCCAACCAGCCGAACGCGTGGAGCACGTACACCGTGGTCGCGCCCAAGGGCACGGGCATGAAGGTGGACGCGCACGGCATGAAGGCGCCGCCGCCGGAGGTGAAGGGCGACGTGGAGGTGTTCCACTACGACGCGCGCCGCGTGCCGCCGTTCATCCCGGAGCCGGATTCGCCGCCCTCCGGCAACGAGTACCTGCCCTTCGTGATGGTGGGCGCGGGCGAGACGGGCAACGACGGGCTGGCGCGCGTGTACGGCGACGCGTTCCAGGACCGGTGGATCCGCACCTCGGAGGTGGAGGCGTTCGCGCGCCAGGCCACGGAGGGCAAGAAGGGCCTGGAGGCGGTGAAGGCGCTGCACGCCGCGGTGATGAAGCGCTTCTCCGGCCGCGACGCGAGCCTGGCGCAGTCCGCGGCCTCCACCGTGGCGCAGGACCGCGGCAGCCGGCTCACCGTGATGAAGGCGGGCCTGGAGACGCTGGGCATTCCGTCGCGCGTCGCCGCCATCCGCACCTTCAACACCGACCCCGCGCCGTACCTCTTCCCGGCGGACGCGCTCTTGCCCTACGCGGCGCTGCGCGTGGAGGTGCCGGGGGAGCAGCCGGTGTGGCTGGACACGTCCGTGCGCTACGGCCCCTTCGGCGAGCTGCCGGAGACGGCCATGGGCGAGCGCGAGGCGTACCTCCTGCCGGAGCCCGGCAAGCCCCTGCAGAAGGTGAAGACGCCGCCGCTCAAGCCGCGCGCGGGCAAGGACGTGAAGCTCACGCTGGAGCTGGGCGCCGACGGCAGCCTCAAGGGCCAGGGCGAGGAGACCTACTCCGGCTTCGAGGCCGCTCAAATCGCCGAGGCCTTCGAGCAGCTCTCCGCGGAGAGCCGCAACCAGGCGCTGCAGGGCGCGGTGGCGCGCTACTTCGGCGGCGCGGAGCTGTCGTCCGTGAAGCTGGAGCACCAGGAGGTGGTGGGCGCGCCCTTCGTGCTGCGCTACGCGTTCACCGTGCCGCGCTTCGGGCGCATGGAGGGCGACAGCCGCATGGCGCTGGGCCCCCTCACCTTCCCCGCCCTGCTGGGCCGGCGCTACGTGCAGCTGTCCACGCGCACCACGCCGCTCTACATCGACGACACGGAGGCCAGCCGCACGAACGTCGCGGTCACCCTGCCCCAGGGCTGGAAGCTCAGCGACCCGCAGACGGGCCTGAAGGTGGACAGCCAGTTCGGCCACTTCACCCGGTCGGAGAAGCAGGACGGGCGCACGCTCACCATCTCCGAGTCGTTCAACCTGCCCCGCGCCCGCATCACGCCGGCGGAGTACGAGAAGTTCTCCGGCTTCGCCGGTGACGTGGACCTGCTCCAGGTGCGCGAGCTGTTCCTCGTGAAGCAGTAGTCCTTCGCGCCGCTTCCGCGCACCCGTCAGTGGTGCGCGGAGCGGGGTCCGGCCGCATGCCTAGGGTTGCTGGAAGATGGCCACGGTGGGCGTTCCGTCCTGGCCGATGTAGCCGCGGTACATGCCGCTGGAGTTGAAGGGCATGGCCACGTGGCCCTGGCGGTCCATGGCGATGACGCCACCCTCGCCGCCGGCCTTCACCAGCACGTCGTGGACGACGTAGTTGGCGGCCTCCGGAAGCGGCAGGTCCTGGTACTCGACGCGGGCGCAGATGTCGCGCGCCACCGTGTAGCGGATGAAGAACTCGCCGTGGCCCGTGGCGGAGACGGCGCAGCGTTCATCCGCGTAGGTGCCAGCGCCGATGATGGGCGCGTCCCCCACCCGGCCGAAGCGCTTGTTGGTCATGCCGCCCGTGGACGTGCCCGCCGCGAGGTTGCCGTCCATGTCCAACGCCACCGCGCCCACCGTGCCGAACTTGTGGTCCCCCGTGATGGGGTCCACGCCCGGCGTCAGTGATGAACCGGGCTGCGGCTGCGCGGGTGTCGCGGGCTGGCCCGGCTGCGGCGCAGGGGGCTGCGCCGACGCAGGCGGCTGCACGGGCGTCACCGGCTGTCCGGGCGTCGCGCCTTGCGCAGGCGGCTGGCCCGGCGCCGGGGGCTGCGCCGACGCAGGCGGCTGGCCCGGCGCGGAGGGTTGTCCGGGCGACTGGCCTTGCGTGGACGGCTGCCCCTGTTCCGCGGGCGGTGCCCCCTTCGCCTTCTCCTGCTCCAGCGCGCGCTGGAGGCCCTGCCAGCGCTCCTCCGTGTAGAAGTACTTCGCGTCCACCAGGGGCATGCCCTGCGACTTCGCGAAGGCCTCCGCCCCGTCGCCCACCATCATCACGTGCGGCGACTTCTCCATCACCAGCCGCGCCAGGTCGATGGGGTTCTGGATGTGATGGACACCAGCCACCGCGCCAGCCATGCGCGTCTTGCCGTCCATCACCGCCGCATCCAGTTCGTTCACCCCGTCGTGGTTGAACACCGAGCCCTTGCCGGCGTTGAAGTACGGCGAGTCCTCCAGCACGCGGATGGCCGCCGTCACCGCGTCCATGCTGCGGCCGCCCTTCGCCAGAACCGCGTGCCCCGCCTGGAGCGCTTCGGTGAGCGCGGCGCGCATCGCGGCCTCGCGCTCCGGAGTCAGATTCTCGCGCGAGATGACGCCCGCGCCGCCGTGGATGACCAGCCCCCACTTCGGCTTCACGCGCGGCGGCTCGTCCGTGCGCAGGGCCGCCTCGTCACGCGCGGCGCCCGCCTGTGACGTCGTGGCGCAGCCCAGCGGGGCCAGCAGCAGCGCGGTGCCGGCGAGCAGGCCGCGGTGCATCCGGGAAGGGAACGAGGGGGACATGCCGTGCGCCTCCAGAAGGGAACACCTGTCGTAGAGCCGTTCCCCCAAAGCGTCCAGCGCCGCCGCATGCCGCGCCGCACCAGTCAGCGAGAAGGCGTCACCCCGGGCGCCTGCCTGTCCGCCTGCCCTCCGCTTCCCCTCCCGGAAGGGCATGACCACCGTGCAGGTTCGGGTTGTAGGGCATGCCCAGACATCAGGACATCGGGAGGACGGGGCAATGAAGAAGCTGAAGGGGATGAAGGTGGCCGTGCTGGCGGCGGATGGCTTCGAGCAGGTGGAGCTGACGCGGCCGGTGAAGCGCCTGGAGCGCGAGGGCGCGCACGTCACCATTGTCTCCCTTCACAAGGGCCGTATCCGGGGCATGAACCTGCTGGTGCCCGGCCGCAAGGTGCGCGTGGACGCGACGCTGCGCGACGTGAAGGCCGCGGACTTCGACGCGCTGCTCCTGCCCGGCGGCTTCATGAACCCGGACTTCCTCCGGCAGAGCGCCCTGGCCTTGGACTTCGTGAAGGACGCGGACCTCTTGGACCAGCCCATCGCGGTCATCTGCCACGGGCCGTGGCTGCTCGCGTCGGCGGGGCTGCTGGAGGGCCGCCACCTGACGTCCTGGCCGGGCATCCGCAACGACATGGAGAACGCGGGCGCGCACTGGACGGACGAGCCCGTGGTGCGTGACGGCAACTGGGTGTCCAGCCGGGGGCCGCACGACCTGCTCGCCTTCGAGCACGCCATGGTGGAGCTCTTCGCGGAGCGCATGTCGCCCGCCATCGCCCGTCGCGCTACCACGGAAGCCGCGCCGCGCTGGCCCCGGTGGCTCGCGGGAGGGCTCGCCGCCGCGGCCACGCTGGGCCTGGTCGCCCGCGGCCGCAAAGCCCTGGTCTAGGGAACCTGGAGTTCCCGGATGACTTCGTCCGAGCAGCGATAGCCCACGCGCCCCTGGCATGGGTCCACGACGATGAGGGTGCAGGCGCTGCCCTGGCGGTTCCTCGCCACGCAGGCGCCAATGTCCGCCTCCAGCCACAGCGCCAGTTCCGCGTTGAGCGCGTCGGTGCCCCGCACAAGGGAATCATCGGACACCTTCCGCAGGCACTGCTGGTAACGGGTGCACCGGGGGCTGTCCGCCAGCGCGCACGGGTCCTGCCCGGGGCCGACCTTGTCCTTCGCGGGAAGACACTGCCGCAGCCGCGTGGTGAGGATGTTCGCTGCCGAGGCGCGGTGTTGCTCGCGGGCCTGGTTCATCGCATCGAGGGTCTGGTTGGAGCAGTCCTCGTCCTGCGTCCAGCCCTCTTCGAGGCAGCCCTGCTTCCCGGCGCAACACGCCTGGATTGCCTTGCGCACGGCGGGGTGCCGCTCGAAGCCCTTGTTGCTCGGATCCGCGAAGCCACCCACGTCGCAGCCTCGCGTGCTCTCCCAGCCTGACTCGCGCAGGAGGATCGCGGGAGCGTTGGGAGGCAGGTCCACCACGTCCGATGCCAGGGGCAGCGAGTCCCTGTCCCGCGAGAACGCAATGACCTCCCGTTCGGTGCTTCCGCCATTGCCCTCATCGGAGGAGCGGCTCCACAGGGCCCAGAGCGGGCGTGGACAGGCGAGCCCCCCAGTCCCCTTCAAGGCGAAAGGCTCCGAGGACTCAGCGCCTTTGGCGGCCCGCGGAATCGACACGCGCACGCCCCGCTTCCACAGCGTGGCGTAGGCGTCCTTGCGCGTCTTCGCGTCGCCCGTCTTCACGGCCTTCAGGGCCGCGTCCATCTCCCCCTGCGGCTTCGCGACGGGCGTGGCCGCGAGCACCCACAGGAGTCCCCCCAGGACGGTCATCATGAGCGGGCACCCTAGAGCACCCGTCCGGGGATTTCACATCCAGCCCAGCTGGAGCCGCGCCACGTCCGACATGCGGCTCTGGTCCCACTGCGGCTCCCAGACGAGCTCCACGTTCGCCTCCTTCACGCCGGGCAGCGCGGACACCTTGGAGCGCACGTCCTCCACCAGCACCTGCCCCATGCCACAGCCGGGCGCCGTCAGCGTCATCTCGATGTCCACGCGCTGACCGCCCTCGTCCAGCGGCGTGGCCTTGCACGTGTACACCAGCCCCAGCTCCACGATGTTCACCGGGATCTCCGGGTCGTAGACCGTGCGGAGCTGCTCCCAGACCTGCTCCTCGTGGAACTCGCCGGGCGTGACGCTCTCATCGGGCGTCTTCGCCTTGGCGGCGTACTCCTCACCCAGCACGTCCGCGTTCTTCTCGTCGATGCGGAACAGCTGGCCGTACGGGTCCTGCACCGTGACGTTGCCGCCCAGCGTCTGCACCACCGTCAACTCCGAGCCCGCCGGCAGCAACACCCTGTCCCCGCTGGGGATGAGCATCGCGTCCACGTCGCGCTCGATGACCGTCATCGCGCCTCGCATGACCCCTCCCTACTCCGTCGACACCGACGTGGAGCGGCCGTCCAGCGCCGCGTTCAGCGTGTGCCACGCCAGGCTCGCGCACTTCACCCGGGCCGGGAACTCGCTCACGCCCGACAGCACCGCGAGCTTGCCCAGCGACTCCACGTCCACCTTGTCCGGCCCTTCGGTCACCAGCGTGTGCACGCGCTCGAAGAGGGCCTGTGCCTCTTCCCGCGTCTTGTCCTTCACCGCGCCCGTCATCAGCGACGCGGACGCCTTGGAGATGGCGCACCCCTGGCCCTGGAAGCCGATGTCGCGGATGACGCCGTCCTCCAGCTTGAGCGTCACGGAGAGCTGGTCGCCGCACAGCGGGTTGTAGCCCTCCGCCGCGCAGGTGGCGCCCTCCACCACCCGGAAGTTGCGCGGGCGCTTGGAGTGCTCCAGCACCACCTCCTGGTACAGGTCCTTGAGGTCCGAGCTCACGCGAACACCTCCTTCACCTTGTGCAGGCCCTTCACCAGCGCGTCCACGTCCTCACGCGTGTTGTAGAGCGCCAGCGACGCTCGCGCCGTGGCCGCCACCCCGAAGCGCTGCATCAGCGGCTGGGCGCAGTGATGCCCGGTGCGGATGCAGATGCCCTCCTGGTCCAGGATGGTGCCCACGTCGTGCGGGTGGACGTCCTCCAGCGTGAAGGACAGCACGCCCGTCTTGTGCGGCGCCGTGCCCACCAGCTTGAGCCCCGGAATCGACTGGAGCGCGTCCGTCGCGTACGCGAGCAGCCACTGGTCGTGCTGGGACACGTTCTGCATGCCCACGGCCTCCAGGTAGCGGATGGCCGCGGCCAGCCCCACCGCGCCCGCCATGTCCGGCGTGCCCGCCTCGAAGCGGTGCGGCACGCGGTTGTAGACGGTCTTCTCCATCGT
This sequence comes from Corallococcus sp. CA054B, assembly GCF_003611625.1. Taxonomy (NCBI): domain Bacteria; kingdom Pseudomonadati; phylum Myxococcota; class Myxococcia; order Myxococcales; family Myxococcaceae; genus Corallococcus; species Corallococcus sp. CA054B. The sequence goes on along the minus strand of NZ_RAVY01000236.1, from coordinate 5,023 downwards.
CACGGAGAGGATCATGTCCCCGCCGCCCTGGTACGGCGGCAGCGACTCCAGCATGGACAGCTTGCCGTACAGCACGCCGATGCCCGTGGGCCCGAAGAGCTTGTGCCCGCTGAAGGCGTAGAAGTCACAGCCCAGGTCCTGCACGTCCACCGGGAAGTGCGTCACCGACTGCGCCCCGTCCACCAGCACCGGGATGTTCTTCGCGTGCGCCTTCGCCACCAGCTCCTTGATGGGATTGACGGAGCCCAGCGCGTTGGACACGTGCGTAATCGCCAGGAGGCGCGTCTTCTCCGTGAGCAGCGCGTCCACGGTGTCCATGCGCAGCTCACCGCGCTCGTCCACCGGGATGACTCGCAGCTTCGCGCCCGCCGCGTCGCACACCATCTGCCAGGGCACGATGTTGGAGTGGTGCTCCATGGCGGAGATGAGCACCTCGTCGCCCGGGCCCACGTGCTTGCGGCCGTAGGTGGCGGCCACCAGGTTGATGGCCTCCGTGGTGCCGCGCACGAAGATGACCTCGCGCACGTCCTTCGCGTGGATGAAGCGGCGCACCGTCTCGCGCGCGTCCTCGAAGGCCTGCGTGGCGCGCTCGGAGAGGATGTGCACGCCGCGGTGCACGTTCGCGTTGTCGTGCGTGTAGTAGCGCGTGATGGCGTCCAGCACCGCCTGCGGCTTCTGCCCCGTGGCGGCGCTGTCCAGGTACACCAGCGGCCGGCCCCGCACCTCCTGCCGGAGGATGGGGAAGTCCGCGCGCACCCGCGCGAGGTCGAATCCAGGCCCGCTCATCCCATCACCTCCGCCGTCCCCGGCAGCTTCTCCGCGAGCAACGCCTCCACCCGCGCGCGCACCGGACCCTCCGGCACCGCGCGCACCAGCTCACTGGCGAAGGCCTGCGTCAGCATCCGCTCCGCATCCACCTTCGGGATGCCGCGCGAGCGCAGGTAGAACAGCGCGTTGTCATCCAACCGGCCCACCGCCGTGCCGTGGGCGCACTTCACGTCGTCCGCGAAGATCTCCAGCTGCGGCCGGGCGTCCACCTGCGCGCCCTCGGAGAGCAGCAGGTTGCGGCTCTGCTGGCTGGCGTCCGTCTTCTGCGCGTCCTCGCGCACGCGGATCTTCCCGTGGAAGGTGCCGCGCGCGCGGTCGTCCAGCACGCCCTTGTAGAGCTCGCGGCTGGAGCAGTGCGGCATCGCGTGGTCCAGGTCCGTGCGGTTGTCCAGGTGCTGCGTGCCCCGGCCCACGAACAGGCCGTTGAGCACGCACTCGCCGCCCTCGCCCGCGAAGGCCGCGTGCACTTCGTTGCGAGCCAGCGCTCCACCGAAGGAGAACGCATGCGACTGGAAGCGGCTGTCGCGACCCTGCCGCGAATACAGCCCGCCCAGGTGCAGCGCGGTGTCACCCTCCGCCTGGAGCTTGAAGTGGCGCAGGCTGGCGTTGTCCCCCAGCGACACCTCCGTCACCGCGTTGGTGAACGTCGCGCCCGAGCCCAGGCCCGCGTACGTCTCCACCAGCGTGGCCTCGCTGCCCTCGCCCGCCACCACGACGATGCGCGGGCTGGCCAGCACCGGCCCATCACCGCCACGCGCGAGGAACAGCAGCTGCACCGGCACCTCGCTCAAGGCCCGGGGCGCGAGCGTGAGCAGCGCGCCCTCTTCCAACAGCGCCGCGTTGAGCGACGTGAAGGCATGCGCCGACGGCCGGGCACGCTGGCCCAGCGTCTCCTGCAACAGCGCCCCGTCCTCGCGCAGCGCCTGCGACAGCGGCTTGAGCACCACGCCGCGCGGCAGGCCGGCGAGCACCGACAGCGCCGGCACGAATCTCCCATCCACGAACACGAGCCGGGGACCGGGCAGCGCCAGCCGCTCCACCGCCCGCGCCACGTCCTCGCCCGCGGACACGTCCCGCACGGGCTGGAACGGATGCGACGACAGCGTGGCGACAGGCGTGTACTTCCACTCCTCGTCCTTGGACGTGGGCAGGCCGCGCGACTGGAACTGGCTCAACCCCTCCTCACGCAGCGCCTGGAGCCACGAAGGGGCGTCCGCGCGCGCCTGGAAGGCCCGGGCCACGTCCACGTAGTGGGACGCGCTCATGGCCGAGCCTCCTTCGCCTTGCCGGCCCCCTCCCCGCCAATCCAGCCGTAGCCCTTCTCCTCCAGCTCCAGCGCCAGCTCGCGTCCACCCGAGCGCACGATGCGGCCCGCCGCCATCACGTGCACGTGGTCCGGCACGATGTAGTCCAGGAGCCGCTGGTAGTGGGTGATGACCACCATCGCCCGGTCCTTCGAGCGCAGCCCGTTCACCCCGCCCGCCACGATGCGCAGCGCATCGATGTCCAGGCCCGAGTCCGTCTCATCCAGCAGCGCCAGCCGGGGCTGGAGCACCGCCATCTGGAAGATCTCGTTGCGCTTCTTCTCTCCGCCGGAGAAGCCCTCGTTCACGGAGCGGTTCATGAACGCCGCGTCCATCTGAACGAGCTTCGCCTTCTCCTTGGCCAGGGAGAGGAAGTCCATCGCGTCCAGTTCCTCCTCGCCCCTGGCGCGGCGCTGCGCGTTGAGCGCCGTGCGCAGGAAGTGCAGGTTGCCCACGCCGGGAATCTCCACCGGGTACTGGAACCCCAGGAACACGCCCGCCTTCGCGCGCTCCTCCGGCGGCGTGCCCAGCAGGTCCTTGCCGTCGAACAAGACGGTGCCCTTCGTCACTTCGTACGTCTCACGCCCCGCCAGCACGCCCGCGAGCGTGCTCTTGCCGGAGCCATTGGGCCCCATGATGGCGTGCACTTCACCGGCACCCACTTCCAGGTTGATGCCCTTGAGGATGTCCTTGCCGCCCACGCGGGCATGCAGGTCCTGGATGCTCAACAACGACGCCATCACCCCACGCTCCCTTCCAGGCTCACGCCCAAGAGCTTCTGCGCCTCCACGGCGAACTCCATGGGCAGCTCCTTGAAGACCTGCCGGCAGAAGCCGTTCACGATCATCGACACCGCGTCCTCCTGCGAGATGCCGCGCTGCCGGCAGTAGAAGAGCTGGTCCTCGCCAATCTTCGACGTGGAAGCCTCGTGCTCCACCTGCGCGGTCGCGTTCTTCACCTCGATGTACGGCAGCGTGTGGGCGCCGCACTCGTCACCCAACAGCAGCGAATCGCATTGCGTGTAGTTGCGTGCGTTCGCCGCGCTCTTGAGCATCTTCACCAGGCCCCGGTACGTGTTCTGCCCGCGGCCCGCGGAGATGCCCTTGGACACGATGGTGGACCGGGTGTTCTTCCCGATGTGGACCATCTTCGTGCCCGTGTCCGCCTGCTGCCGGTGGTTGGTGAGCGCCACCGAGTAGAACTCGCCCACCGAGTCATCCCCCTTGAGGATGACGCTGGGGTACTTCCACGTAATCGCCGAGCCCGTCTCCACCTGGGTCCACGAAATCTTGGCGCGCTGGTGCGCGATGCCGCGCTTGGTGACGAAGTTGTAGATGCCGCCCTTGCCTTCCGCGTCGCCCGGGTACCAGTTCTGCACCGTGCTGTACTTGATGGACGCGCCGTCCAGCGCCACCAGCTCCACCACCGCCGCGTGCAGCTGGTTGGTGTCGCGCATGGGCGCGGTGCAGCCCTCCAGGTAGCTCACGGAGGCGCCTTCGTCCGCGATGAGCAGCGTGCGCTCGAACTGGCCCGTGTCCGCCGCGTTGATGCGGAAGTACGTGGACAGCTCCATGGGGCACTTCACGCCCTTGGGCACGTAGCAGAACGAGCCGTCGCTGAAGACCGCGGAGTTGAGCGCCGCGAAGAAGTTGTCGGAGAAGGGCACCACCGTGCCCAGGTAGCGCTCCACCAGCTCCGGGTGCTCACGCACCGCTTCGGAGAACGAGCAGAAGATGACGCCCGCCTTGTAGAGCTTCTCCCGGAACGTGGTGGCCACCGACACGGAGTCGAAGACGGCATCCACCGCGACGTTCTGCAGCCGCTTCTGCTCCTCCAGCGGGATGCCCAGCTTCTCGTAGGTGCGGAGGATTTCCGGGTCGACCTCCGACAGGCTGTCCTTCTTCGGCTTCTGCTTCGGCGCCGAGTAGTAGCGGATGGCCTGGTAGTCGATGGGGTGGTACTTCGCCGCCTGCCACGAGGGCTCCTTCAGCGTGAGCCAGTGGCGGTACGCCTTCAGGCGCCACTCCAGCATGAAGGCCGGCTCGTTCTTCTTCGCGGACAGGACGCGGATGACGTCCTCGTCCAGGCCGGGCGGCAGCGTGTCCGCCTCCACCTGGGTGACGAAGCCCGCCTGGTAGCCCTTGCGGGTGAGCTCCTGGATGGTTTCGGTGCTGCTCATGAACGGACTCCCGTAGCGGAAGGAGGAGGAGCGCTGACGGACGCCGGCAGGCCCAGGCCCACCAGCCGCTCCGGCATGCGGGGCGCGGGCGCGCGCAGGTCCGCGAGCGTCAGCTTCCCCAGCGCCTCCTGGATGGCCTGGTTGATCAGGCGCCAGTGGCCGCGCACCTGACAGACGGACTCCAGCTCACAGGGGCCGGCGGGCTTGCCCTGGTGCTGGCCACACTCCGTGAGGGACACCGGCCCCTCCAGCGCGGACACCAGCTCCGCCAGCGAGATGGCCTCCGCCGGACGCGACAGGCCGTAGCCGCCGTTCGCCCCCCGGTGCGACACCACCAGACCCGCCTGCAACAGGCCCTTCAGGACCTTGCTCGCGGACGGAAGGGCAACATGCGTGCGCGCCGCCAGCTCTCGCGTGGTGCGGGTTTCCCCGTCCGCGCGCGCCAGCTCGGTCATCAGCACGATGCCGTAGTCGGTCATCTTGCTCATCCGGAGCATGTGGGAGTGTCTCCTCAAGGCTGTCCGCGGGCCCGATGCCCGCGACGGCCTCTTATGTAATGTGGACCTGTTCAGTCCACATTCAAATCCAGAGCGCTTCCCTGCCCGGCACGTCGGGTGCGGGTTCGCCGCACTCCACCGGGCAAGCTAGGGTGGAGCCGTCCGCTTTTTGAGTCCGTCTCCCCCCGAGGAGCCCCACCGATGCGCCGTCCCCT